>CAYZLE010000029.1:0-10857 GCA_964479305.1 uncultured Gammaproteobacteria bacterium
AAGTTGAACTTTCAATTAAGCGCGAAGGCATTAACGCTGGCAGCCTATTCTTTAGTCTAGCCAACAAAGACAAAAGCTTATCTGCCAACACAAGCTACAAACCTTCAATGGTTGCCAAGCTATTTGGCCTAAAGAAAACCAAAGAAAACACCCTTTTCCGTTGCACAACATCACTTTGCACCCCCTCACACACATCAAAACAAGACGGCAGCGCACGATCTCAAACTGCACTTATTAGCGCTAATGAGGCTATTAAAGCAAAAAGCATGATACGCCCAACTAATGCGCAAACCACGCAAAGCTTATTAACACAACTAGCTTATGATATAGCGCAAAACAAAACATCAAGCAGCTACCCTGTCCTAGCCAAAAATGGTTTTGCTAAGCACAAAGTCAGTTTTAACTACGACAACAGCCTTACACTTAATAAGCGCGAGCGTGATGTTGTAATAGTGACTGTTGCTTATGGCAGCAAAAAATCTATCTACTGGTTGGCTAAAGACTTTAACTGGGCACCCGTACAAATTGAGAACTACCGTAAAGGCGAACTCTACTTAAAAGGTACTTTTAAGAAAGTTTGGCTATAAAGTTAATACTTTTTAACCTTAAGCACTTGCAATAACTTTTAACTGGTGCAATCATCTGTTAAACCAACAATTATATGAGGGATATACATCATGGCTAAATCTATTGAAGCAATCGAAGGCATTGGTCCAGCATACGGCAAAAAACTACGTGCATGTGGTTGTGGCTCTGCTGGCGCATTATTAAAGAATGGCGCAACAAAACAAGGCAGAAAGAAAATTGCCGAAGAGTCTGGTATTAGCGACTCAATTATCCTTCGCTGTGTAAACATGGCTGACCTTTTCAGAATTAAAGGTGTAGCGACACAATATGCAGAACTATTAGAAGCTGCTGGCGTTGATACAGTTAAAGAACTACGTAACCGCCGCGCTGATAACACAGCTGCAAAAATGAAAGAAGTTAACGACGCGAAGAGCCTTACTCGTGTTGTACCAAGTGAAAAAATGGTTGCTGGCTGGATTGATCAAGCTAAAAAGCTAGACCCAGTAGTTACTTACTAGTTCTTAACAATTTAAGACTGTTTAAAAGCCTGATTTTACATCAGGCTTTTTTATACCTAAGAATATGTATGGTATATTAAAGCCCTAATATAGCTCGCTAAGCCGAATATTTAAGCCTAGCGAAAACCATTTACCTAAAGCCATTTGGAATAAACATGAGCGACAATAATCTACTCATCGGTGCAAGCGACCAACAAGTTAATTTAACTGGAGGAATGGGCAACCGTCATGGCCTTATTGCTGGAGCTACAGGTACAGGTAAAACCGTTACCTTACAAATTTTAGCCGAAGGCTTTTCAAAAATGGGCGTGCCTGTTTTTTTAGCTGATGTAAAAGGCGATCTTTCTGGTTTAGCAAAAGCTGCCAGCCCTCATCCTAAAATTGATGAGCGTATTGAAAAAATTAAAATTACTGACTATCGTTCTTCAGCCTCACCGGTTGTGTTTTGGGACGTATTCGGTAAAAAAGGCCACCCTATTCGCACCACAGTGAGCGACATAGGCCCTTTACTACTTTCTAACTTACTAGAACTTAACGACACACAAACAGGCGTAATGTATTCATGCTTTAAAGTAGCTGATGATCACGGGATGCTGTTACTTGACCTGAAAGACCTACGCTCAATGCTTAACTGGATGGGCGACAGTGCTAACGACCTTAAAAGCGAATACGGCAACATTGCTAAAGTAACTGTTGGTGCTATCCAACGTAAGTTGCTCATACTAGAAGAACAAGGCATTGAATTTTTCTTAGGCGAACCTGCTATCGAGCTTGAAGACCTAATGAAAATTGATTTCTCAGGTCGTGGTGTTATTAACATCATGGACGTGACTCAACTTATGCAAAAGTCACCTCGCTTATACGCCACTATTTTGCTTTGGTTATTATCAGAATTATTTGAACAACTGCCTGAAGTCGGCGACCCTGACGTACCTAAATTTGTTTTATTCTTTGATGAAGCACACATACTATTCAACGATGCCCCTAAAGCTTTAGTAGACAAAATTGAGCAAGTCGTTCGCTTAATTCGTTCTAAAGGTGTCGGTGTTTACTTCATTACTCAAAACCCATTAGATGTACCTGAAACCGTACTAGGTCAATTAGGTATGCGCATTCAACACGCTCTACGCGCCTTTACTCCTAAAGACCAAAAGGCTGTAAAAGCCGCCGCACAAACCTTTAGACAAAACCCAGACCTTGATACACAAAAAGTGATTACTGAACTCGGCATTGGTGAAGCTTTAGTATCAACACTTGATGAAAACGGCTCACCAACCGTTGTTGAACAAACTCTTATTCGTCCACCAGAGTCACAAATTGGCCCTATTAGCGAAACAGAGCGTAAAACACAGTTAGACCGCTCACCATACAAGAGCAAATACGATGAAGGCGTTGACCGTGAATCAGCATACGAACTATTAAAAGTGCGTGCTGAAAAAGAATCGGAAGCCGCCAAACAAGCAAAAGCTAAACCCAAGAAACGGAAATCAACCAGACAATCACCAATGGAAGCCTTAGTTAAAAGCGCCGCTCGTTCTATTGGGAGTCAAGTTGGTCGTCAACTTATCCGCGGCATACTAGGATCTATATTACGATGAAAAAAATTATTCTATCTGCACTTTGTGCATTAACTTTAACAGCTTGCTCAACTGTAGACGAAGCAGATGTAGTCAACAAACTCGACCATATTACTTTCTCAGTTTATGATTTAGAACAAGGTATGCAAGAATTTGAAAAACTAACAGGCGTAAAACCACTTTACGGCGGCAAACACCCAGGCGGCATTTCACATAATGCGCTTGTTGATATTGGTAATGGTATTTACTTAGAAATTAAAGCACCTCAAGAAAACAAAAAGGCAAAAGACTCCGTTCCTTTAAACGAACGATATGAGAAATTAACACCAGTTAAATGGATGGTTCACAGCAACTACATTAAACACCTTCAAAAGAAAATAAAAAAAGCAGGCTTCCTAGCAACAAGTGTTTATGGTGGTTCAAGAATGCGTGAAGACAACGTTTTACTAGAATACACATCTTTCATAATGACTGATAACGGCATCAAACATCAGCCAGCATTTATCAAGTGGGACAACCTAGACTACCACCCAACAAAACGATTGGACGACTTCTGCAATTTAACTAACTTAACCATTAACAGCGTTAAGCCTACGCTACATGAGAAAATTATTAGCTCTTTAAAAATAAAAGAACTACCTATTGCCATAACAGCTAGCGAAGCACCAGGCATGTCAGTAGAACTAGATTGCCCTAAAGGCAAAGTTCAATTTAGCAATACCCTATAAGGATTAAACATGATTAAGAAAATTATTACACTAGTACTTACAAGCCAACTTTTATTCGCTTGCTCAACCATGGCACCAAAAAATGTATTACCACCTAAAGTAGGTTTGGCTGATGCGGGCTTAGTTGAAATGGGTTTATTTGAACAAACATACAGCTTAACACTATCGCTTCAAAACCCTAACGAAGTCGACATCCCTATTACTGGCATGCGCTACTCAGTAAAAGTTAACGACGAAGAGTTTGCCACTGGTGTAAGTGATAAAGAATTCACACTACAACGTTTATCAAACCGTACTGTAGCGACGACTATTAAAGGCAACTTACTTAAGTTAGCACCAAAGCTTGGCCTAAAAATTTCAGACATTAATAAAAGTAATGACACTAAAATTAAATACGAAATTTCTGGCGAATTCACTAACAGTTTAGGTGGCCCTATTCCATTTAGCGAAGTTAATGAAATTAGTATTTCAGAACTAATGAGTCGCTAGTAAATAACGCTAGCAAACAAAAAAGGCGCTTATTAACTCATGTTAATAAGCGCCTTTTTATTTAGTAAGTTTAAAACTTACTTTTGCTTTAAGTTTGCCGCTATACGTAAACGTAAAGCGTTTAATTTAATAAAGCCTTCTGCATCACGTTGATCGTATGCACCTTCATCATCTTCGAATGTTGCAATCGCAGGATCAAACAGGCTGTTACTTGCAGACTCACGACCCACAACAACCACATTACCTTTATATAGCTTCAAGCGAACTGTGCCGTTAACAACCGATTGCGTTTGATCAATCATTGCCTGCATTGCTAAACGCTCAGGGCTCCACCAATAACCATTATAAATAAGGTTAGCGTAACGAGGCATTAGCTCGTCTTTTAAATGTGCCGCTTCACGATCTAGCGTTAAAGATTCAATCGCTCTATGCGCAGGTAATAAGATAGTGCCACCTGGTGTTTCATAACAACCGCGTGACTTCATACCTACATAACGGTTCTCTACGATATCTAAACGACCAATACCGTGCTTACCGCCAATTTTGTTTAATGTTTCTAACATTGTCGCTGGCGATAGTTTGTCACCGTTTAATGCAACCGCATCACCGTTTTCAAATGTTAGTTCAATGTATTCAGCTTGATCAGGCGCTTCTTCAGGAGAAACCGACCATAACCACATATCATCTTCAGGCTCAGCCCAAGGGTCTTCTAACACGCCACCTTCATAAGAGATGTGTAACAAGTTAGCGTCCATAGAGTAAGGTGATTTTTTACCTTTACGCTCAATTGGAATGCCATGGTCGTCAGCATAAGATAGTAATTTTTCACGAGAGTTAAGATCCCACTCTCTCCAAGGTGCAATCACTTTTACACCCGGCTTAAGCGCATAAGCACCTAATTCAAAACGAACTTGATCATTACCTTTACCCGTCGCACCATGCGAAATAGCATCAGCACCGGTTTCATTCGCAATTTCAATCAAACGCTTTGCAATTAAAGGACGTGCAATTGAAGTACCTAGTAAGTATTCACCTTCGTAAATAGTATTGGCACGGAACATTGGGAAAACGAAGTCACGTACGTACTCTTCGCGCATATCATCAATATAAATCTCTTTTACGCCTAAAGCTTCAGCTTTAGCGCGCGCAGGTTCTACTTCTTCACCCTGACCTAAGTCAGCCGTAAAAGTAACCACTTCGCAATTGTAGGTTTCTTGCAACCACTTAAGAATAACGGAAGTATCTAAACCACCCGAATAAGCCAGTACGACTTTTGATATATCTGACATTGATGCCCCAAATAAATGTTGAGTATTGAAAGGAGCGAGATTATATAACAAGTACGGCTTGCAATCTAATCTCTTTTTAATAGAAAAACATGATGCGCACCGTTACAGGGCAGTTACCGTTATGTAAAAGCTACTTCCTGCATTTTAGAGACATATCAAACTAGTAACATTTGCAACTTATCTGCTTTTAGCCGAAGTTAGTAACAAAAGAAATCATTTTCGCGACATTTAGGCAAAAAATTGCTTTGACATGCCCTATACTAAAGGCATATAGTACGCACCAATAAAAAATACGACACATATAACTTTTGCAAAAATTAGCCCTAGGTTAATCATTTTGCTTACAGAGGACGAAGATGACTGATTTTTTTAATGACATCGATAAACGAGAAACCGAAGAATGGCTAGATGCCTTACAAGGTGTTCTCGATACAGATGACGCACAACGCGCTAACTTTATTATAAAGAAGCTTCAAGACAAGCTTTCTAGAACGGGTGCGGACTACCAGTACACATCAAACACTCCTTACACCAACTCAATTCCTGTAGCACTTCAAGACGAATTTAAAGGCGACTTAGAGATAGAAGACACTCTACGCTCAGTTATTCGCTGGAATGCAATGGCTATGGTAGTAAGAGCAAACCGTTTCAGCAGCGAACTAGGTGGCCACATTGCAACCTATGCTTCAGCAGCTACATTATATGAAACAGGTTTTAACCATTTTTGGCGTGCGCCTAGCAGCGAACACCCTGGTGACTTAATCTATTATCAAGGTCATGCATCTCCTGGTATGTACTCACGTAGTTTCCTTGAAGGCCGTTTCGACGCAGACCGCTTAGATAACTTCCGTCAAGACATCAGCCACGCTGGTAACTCATTAACCTCTTACCCTCACCCTTGGATCATGCCTGACTACTGGCAGTTCCCAACGGTATCTATGGGTTTAGGTCCAATTATGAGTATTTACCAAGCTCGCTTCCTTAAATACTTAAACGAACGCGGTATCGCAGACACTAGCCAACAAAAAGTTTGGGCTTTCCTAGGTGATGGCGAAATTGATGAGCCAGAAAGCTTAGGTGCTATCTCGATGGGTGTTCGCGAAAAACTAGACAACCTAGTTTTCGTTGTTAACTGTAACCTTCAGCGTCTTGATGGCCCTGTACGTGGTAACAGCAAAATCATTCAAGAGCTTGAGCGCGTATTCCGTGGCGCAGGCTGGAACACTCACAAAGTGATTTGGGGTGAAGAATGGGACGAACTACTCGCTAAAGATAAAGACGGCATGCTGCTTAAACTAATGGAAGAAACAGTAGATGGTGAATACCAAAACTGTAAAGCCAATGGTGGTGCATATACTCGTGAAAAATTCTTTGGTAAGTACCCAGAAACAGCCGAGTTAGTTAAGGACATGACAGATGATGAAATCTGGAACCTTAAACGTGGCGGTCACGATACGAAGAAAGTATTTGCCGCTTACTCAAAAGCACACAACAACAGCAATGGTCGCCCTACTGTAATTTTAGCTAAAACTGTTAAAGGTTTCGGCTTAGGTTCGGCTGTAGAAGCGCAAAACCCTTCACATCAACAAAAGAAATTAACAACCGAAACACTAGATCACATCCGTGGTCGTTTCAACCTGCCTATTTCTGATAAAGATGTAGAAGACGCTAACTACTACACATTGCCAGAAGACAGCAAAGAGATGAAATATCTTCATGCTCGTCGTAAAGAATTAGGCGGTTCACTGCCACAACGTCGTGCTGAATCTGAAACACTAAAAGTACCGGCTTTAGATAGCTTTAAAGCCATGCTTGATGGCTCGGGCGATCGTGAAATTTCAACCACAATGGCTTTCGTTAGAATATTAACGCAATTAACGCGTGATAAAGAAATTGGCAAACGTATCGTTCCAATCGTACCTGATGAAGCACGTACATTTGGTATGGAAGGCATGTTCCGTCAATTGGGTATCTACTCATCTGAAGGTCAACTTTACGAGCCAGTAGATAAAGACCAAGTGATGTACTACAAAGAAAGTAAAAGTGGTCAAGTATTGGAAGAAGGCATTAACGAAGCTGGCGCGATCTCATCTTGGGTAGCAGCAGCAACGGCTTACAGCACAGTTGGTAAGGCGATGATACCTTTCTATATATACTACTCAATGTTTGGCTTCCAACGTATTGGCGATCAATGCTGGTTAGCTGGCGATATCCGCGCACGTGGTTTCTTAGTAGGTGGCACAGCTGGTCGTACTACATTGGCAGGCGAAGGCCTTCAACACCAAGACGGTCACGGCTTAGTTCAAGCGGGTCTTATCCCTAACTGCTTATCATACGATCCTACATTCTCTTACGAAATGGCCGTTATCATTCAAAATGGTATTGAGCGCATGTATCAGAATGACGAGTCAGTTTTCTACTACATCACAGCGATGAACGAAAACTACGCTCACCCTGCTATGCCAAAAGCAAAAGGTACAGCCGAGGCTATTCTTAAAGGTTTATACAAGTTTAAAACACCTAAGAAAGCCGACAAGAAACTACACGTTCAATTAACAGGTAGCGGTACTATTTTCCGCGAAGTAATTGCAGCAGCTGAGCTTCTTGAAAAAGACTATGGCGTAACAAGTGATATTTGGGGCGCACCAAGCTTTAACGAACTAGCGCGCGATGCTCGCACAATAGAACGTGAAAACTTGCTCAACCCAACTAAGAAAGCAAAAGTACCTTACGTATCAGAATGTTTCGACTCAATCGACGCACCTGTTATTGCCGCTACCGATTATATCCGTAGCTATGTAGACCAAATACGCGGCTACATCAATAACGATCTGGTTGTACTAGGTACAGACGGTTTCGGTAGAAGTGATACACGTAAAGAACTACGCGACTTCTTCGAAGTAAACCGTTACTACATTGTAGTGGCTGCACTTAAAGCACTAGTTGATAAAGGCGAACTACCAAAAACTAAGCTATCTGACGCTATCAAGAAATACAAAATTGATACCACTAAGACAGCACCTTGGTACGCATAAGAAATTTAATTAAATATAAATTAATAATAGGGGTTAACCCATCATGACTATAGAATTAATCGTTCCAGACATTGGCGACTTTGACGACGTAGAAATTGTAGATATTCTTGTAAACGAAGGTGACACAGTTGCCGAAGAAGATATCTTAATGGAAATTGAAACTGACAAAGCAACCATGCCTATTCCTGCATCAGCGGGCGGCATCATCAGTCAGCTTAAAGTTAAAGTTGGCGACAAAGTCTCAGCAGGCTCACTAATTGCTTTAGTTGAAGGTGGCGCAGCCCCTGCAGAAGCTCCAAGCGAAGCTCCTGCTGCTAAAGAAGAAGCAGCTCCTGCTCCAACAGCAGGCGGCAGCATTGATTTAGTCGTTCCAGACATCGGTGATTTTACCGACGTAGAAATTGTAGACATCTTAGTTAGCGAAGGCGATAGCATTGCCGAAGAAGATATCTTAATGGAAATTGAAACCGACAAAGCAACTATGCCTATTCCTTCATCAGCAGCTGGTACCATTACAGCGCTTAAAGTGAATGTGGGCGACAAAGTATCTGCCGGATCAGTTATCGCCGCTCTAGAGTCAAGTGCTGCTGCACCAGTAGCCGCTCCAGCACCTAAAGCTGAAGCAGCACCTGCTCCAAAAGCAGCGCCAGCTAAAGCAGCACCGGCATCAACAAGTTCAAACGTAAACCACGACGCATTCATCAATGCACATGCAAGCCCAAGCGTACGCAAACTAGCACGCGAATTAGACATCAACCTAGCTCAACTTTCAGGCACAGGCCGCGAAGGTCGTATATCGGCAGATGATTTAAACGGCTTCATTAAGAATGCAATGTCTAGCGGTGGTGGTAACGGTTTAAGCGTAATGAAACTTCCAGAAATCGACTTCTCTAAGTTCGGTGAAACAGAAGTAGAAACGCTAACTAAAATTAATCGTCTAACAGGCGACAACCTACACGCTAGCTGGGTAAACATTCCACACGTTACCATCTTCGACGATGCCGACGTAACAGACCTAGAAGCTTTCCGTAAGCAAGTTAACATTGAGCTTAAAGACAAAGGCGAAAAAATCACGCCATTGGCTTACATCGTTAAAGCCGTTGTTGCAGCACTTAAAGAATACCCACGTTTTAACAGCTCGCTAGATGGCAGCAAACAAAACCTAGTGCTTAAAAAGTACTACAACATTGGTGTAGCAATGGACACACCAACAGGTTTAGTGGTTCCAGTAATTAAAGATGCAGACAAGAAAAACGTTCGCGAAATTGCAGCCGAAATTATCGAGCTAGCAGGTAAAGCGCGTAATAAGAAACTAACGGGTAAAGACATGCAAGGCGGTTGTTTCACAATCTCTAGCTTAGGTGGCGTAGGCGGTAAAGCTTTCACACCTATCGTTAACCCACCAGAAGTGGGTATCTTAGGTTTAAACAAATCAAGCATCCAACCCGTTTGGGACGGCACAGAATTTAAACCACGTTTAATCATGCCAACATCACTATCATTCGATCACCGCGTAATCGACGGCGTTATGGGTGCACAGTTCGTTACCTACATTGGTAAAGTACTTTCAGACACTCGTCACCTACTATAATGATAGACACTGCTGCCTCAATACAATTGAGGCAGTAACTTAAGTAACAAAGCTCTGTTCCTAATCTTAACCAACCATAACAGGAACAGGCGAAACTTGAAGGACACATCATGGCAAACGAAAACATACTTATTCCCGACATTGGCGACGTAGAGCAAGCTCGCGTAGTAGAACTATGCGTAAAAGTTGGCGACAAAGTGGAACTAGACGATGCCGTTATTGCGATAGAAACCGACAAAGTTACCATGGAAATTCCTGCACACTGCGCAGGCACTATCACAGCAATTAACGTTGCCCTAGAAGACCTTGTTAAAGAAGGCCTTAGCATCGCGCAAATAGAGGCCAGCTAAACTAGGCTAAGCCAGCCCAAATTAATTAAAATTACAAACGAGTCAAACTCAAGCGAGAGACATCATGGCAGATTCAAAAACAGAAGTTGTAGTACTAGGCTCAGGCCCTGGTGGTTACACAGCCGCATTCCGCGCCGCCGACCTAGGCAAAAAAGTAACCCTAATCGAACGCTACCCAGTAATTGGTGGTGTATGCCTTAACGTAGGTTGTATTCCTTCTAAAGCCCTACTTCACAATGCCAACATCATTAACGAAGTAGCCGAAGTGGCCAAACACGGCATAGACTTTGGCAAAGCCAAAATAGACGTTAAAAAACTAGCAGCCTACAAAGCCGACGTAATTGGCAAACTAACAGGTGGCCTAGCAGGCATGGCAAAAGCACGTGGTGTTAAAGTTGTAACAGGCACAGGCTCATTCACAGGCGCTAACAGCATAGACGTAGTTAACGACGGCAAAACAACAAGCATAGAATTTGAAAACGCAATTATTGCAGCCGGTTCACAACCTACACACATTCCAGCCTTCCCTCACGACGACGATCGAGTAATCGACTCAACAGGCGCGCTAGAACTTAAAGACATTCCAAAACGCATGCTAGTCGTTGGCGGCGGCATTATCGGCCTAGAAATGGCAATGGTATACGCAGCACTTGGCACACAAATCACCATCGTAGAACTTATGCCAGGAATCATGTGGGGCGCAGATCGCGACC
>CAYZLE010000030.1:0-10838 GCA_964479305.1 uncultured Gammaproteobacteria bacterium
CGATACCTTCATCTTCTTTAGGCGCTATTGTCTGAACCGATAGGTGAGGAACAATACGATTGATTTGAGTATAGAGTTCTGAATTGTCGTTTGTTGGTCCTGAAATAATAAGCGGCGTTCTAGCTTCATCAATTAAAATTGAGTCTACTTCATCGATAATGGCATAGTTTAATCCACGCTGAACTCTTTGCTCAGCATCAAACACCATGTTATCGCGTAGGTAGTCAAAACCAAATTCGTTGTTAGTGCCGTATGTAATGTCGGCTTCATATGCTGCTTTACGAGCATCATGCTCTAAACCAGAAACAATAATGCCAACGCTTAAGCCTAAAAACTCATAGACTTGAGCCATCCATTCAGCATCACGTTTAGCTAAATAGTCATTCACTGTGACTACGTGAACACCCTCACCAGATAAGGCATTAAGGTAAGCAGGTAATGTAGCAACAAGTGTTTTACCTTCACCTGTACGCATTTCAGCAACTTTACCGCTATCTAGAACCATGCCGCCGATCATTTGCACATCAAAGTGACGCATATTCATAACACGTTTTGAAGCTTCACGAACTACTGCAAATGCTTCTTCACGCAAATCGCTCAAAGTTTCACCACTCTCTAAGCGCTGTTTAAATTCTGCTGTTTTATTGCGCAGAGCTTCATCATCTAGGCTTGAGAATGAGTCTTCAAAAGCTAGGATCTTTTGAACGGGTTTGTTGAGTTTTTTTATTACACGGTCGTTGCGACTACCGAATACTTTGTTTAATAGGCTTATCATAGTCTTTATATAATATTTTTATATGAAAATTCAAGGCGTATATTGTGTCATACACAACTTAAAAATGGGGAACAAATACTAAAATTAAGCGTTTATTCTTAGAAGATATCCAGAACAATTACTTATGGGTAGATATTAGCTTAATTAGATTTTATAAACTTAATAGGATCGACTGGAACGCCGTCTTTAATTACTTCAAAATGCACATGTGGCCCAGTAGAGCGACCTGTTGAGCCCAATAGAGCAATTGGCTCACCCTTTTTGACAGCCTGACCCTCAACAACTAAATTAGCTTTATTATGAGCATACTTAGTCTTATAACCATTTCCGTGATCAATTTCGACAATATTACCGTAACCAGTACCGACACCAGAACGAGTCACTACACCACCTGCAACTGATAATATTTCCGCGCCACGTTTTGCTGCTATATCAATACCACGATGCAATTCTCGCTTACCTTTAAAAGGGCTATTTCTGTAACCAAAGTGAGAAGATATCCAACCGCCTTTAACCGGATGTCCCTCTGGTATAACTTGTTCATTTAATACCCGACGAGCCATAACGTCTTCCAAAAATGTTAATTCATTTTGACGTATGTCTAACTGCTTATTCAGGTCCAATATTGCAAGCTCTAAGCTCCATGCATCAGGCTTTTCGACAATTTCTTCATTTGGGTTAGCCGGTCCACCGATAGCAGGCTCTTGGTCAAAGCTAAATTCTGTAGGATCTAAGTCAGCCATTTTGACCAACTTGGTACTTAAAGCATCCATTCGCGTAACATGACCTTGTAACTGACCAACACGGCTAGTTAAAGAATCAATATGTGCATTCGAATAGTCATTTAACTGATTTAATTCAGTTTTTTGGATATCAATTTCTTCTTGCCAGGCAGCAACGTAAGACTTAGGGGTATTATGACCACCTAATTTGTAACCAATTGTTAGAAGCGCAGCAATAGTGAATAACGCAATGGTAGTTAGAACAGCGAGGTGTTTAGGCTCGTGCAAACTAATCGTTTTAGCTTTTTTCCCATTTTTTAGAAAGATAATATTCATATTTATATTTTATTGCTTGCCAATGGTATACTTGTTTAATGCAAGGCTTAAATCAACTTATCCACTCTTCATTACAAAAAAAATCACGTTTACTATCTAGTTATACACGTGAACTATATAAAATCATTCCTTCTGATTTACGGGGTCAATGTTCCGTATTGAACCTTGAAGAATCACAAATTACTATCGGGATTCAATCAGCACATTTAACAAACCAAATACGCTTTTATAAAGACGATATTTTAAAACAGTTTAGTATTAAAACAAGACGGCCTGTAAGCCAACTTACAATCAAACTAAACCCGATTTATGAGGCTGCTAAACCTGCCCCTAAAATTCGTTCAAAAATCTCACCTAAATCAGCAAAAACTCTAAGTTCTTTAGCTGACTCTGTTTCAAGTACTTCTTTAAAAGAAGCCTTAAAAAAACTATCTTCTAGACAATAATTACTCTTAAAGTTTAAGCGCTAATTGCTTGTGCGTAGGAAATAGGCGCATCTGATAATTCTTCAAACTCTACTTCTTCCCAAGCATCTTCATGAGCTAATAACTCAAGTAATAAAGCATTATTAAGTGCATGACCAGACTTATAACCTGTAAATGCACCAATTAAGCTATGACCCAATAGGTATAAATCGCCAATTGCGTCTAAAATTTTATGTTTAACAAACTCATCTTTGTAACGAAGACCATCTTCGTTTAGAACTCTGTAGTCATCAACAACAATTGCGTTATCTAAACTACCACCTAAAGCAAGATTCTTTGCTCTTAGGGCTTCTAAATCACGTATAAAACCAAATGTTCGCGCACGTGAGATTTCTTTTAAGAATGAGGTTGTAGAAAAATCAATTTCTGAGTCTTGTCCAGACTCTTTAAGCACTGGGTGATCAAAATCAATTTTGAAAGATACTTTAAATCCATCAAAAGGATCGAATCTTGCCCATTTGCCTTCAGCTTCAACGACTACAGGCTTAATAATTCTGATAAATTTCTTTGGTTTTGCTTGCTCAACCAAACCTGCAGACTGAATTAAAAATACAAAAGGACTAGCTGAACCATCCATGATAGGCACTTCAGCAGATGTTAAATCAATATAGGCATTATCCACACCTAAGCCAGCTATTGCTGATAGCAGGTGTTCAACCGTTGAAACTTTAACATCACCTTCTGACAAGGTGGTTGACAAGGTGGTTTCTGTAACATTTTGCGGCGTAGCTTTGATTTCAACTGTCTCGTCAAGATCAATACGTCTAAACACAATACCTGCATCTACAGGAGCAGGCCTCAGGGTGAGATATATTTTCTCTCCTGTATGTAAACCTATTCCGGTTGCACGTATTACGTTTTTCAATGTTCTTTGCAATATCATTCTTGTACCACTCGCCTAAATAACCTTTTAAATCAAAGACTTAAACTTTACGAAATTTATTTCCGAATCCAATAAAATCCAAGCGCAAACTATCTACTATTCGACGCCTAAAGTCAAGATTCAAGCAACAAATGACGATAATTCGACAGTATACTTTAGTCTGCCTGTCTTCTTAAAAAAGCAGGAACATCTGTGTACTCTTCACTCTCTAAATCAGAGTTCGAAACTGCCGCTCCTAAAGCTGCGCGATCGTCGCGAGTCTTTGTAGGGGTATCGTATTTAGTATAGTCTGTTTTATGACCGCTTTTTTCAGGTATAGTTCTTCCAACTACGCGTAAACCAGCATCTTGAACACGCTCTTCTGTACCTGCTAAGCCTGTTGCAACTACGGTCACTCTTATTTCATCACTTAAATCTGGGTCAATAACCGTTCCGATAATTACAGTAGCGTCTTCAGAAGCGTATTCTTTAATGGCTTCACCAACTGTACCAAACTCACCAATAGAGAAATCCATACCGGCTGTTACATTAACTAAAATACCTTTTGCACCTTCAAGGTTTACGTCTTCTAGCAATTCGCTTTCTACAGCTTGTTTTGCAGCACTTAATGCTCTGCCTTCTCCCGAAGCTCTTCCTGTTCCCATCATTGCCATACCCATTTCAGACATAACGGCTCGAACATCAGCAAAGTCGACGTTCATTAAACCAGTTTTAGTAATAAGCTCTGCAATACCTTGAACAGCATCTTGCAATACATTGTTAGCACCCTTAAAGGCATCTAACATTGTTGTACTTTGGCCCATTACTTCTAATAATTTTTCATTTGGAATAGTGATAAGTGAATCTACACTCTTTTCTAATTCAGCTAAACCTTTATCAGCAGCTTTACTACGTGCCGAACCTTCGAAGGCAAATGGCTTTGTTACAACAGCCACTGTCAAAATACCCATTTCTTTAGCAGTTTGAGCAACAATTGGCGCTGCACCTGTACCAGTACCACCACCCATACCGGCAGTGATAAATAACATATCTGTACCTTCAAGAACATCTTGTAGACGATCTCTATCTTCTAAGGCAGCTTGCTGACCAACATCAGCATTTGCACCAGCACCCAAACCTTTTGTAATGTTACAACCGATTTGTAAATTTGTTTTAGCCTTTGAATTTTTAAGCGCTTGCGCATCAGTATTTGCACAAACGAATTCTACACCTTCAATATCTGCAGAAATCATATGCTGTACTGCATTGCCGCCACCGCCGCCAACTCCAATTACTTTAATAACCGCACTTTGACTAACTGTATCCATTAACTCAAACATACCAATTACCTCTCGTGATAATATAAATATTAATTTTAATTACTTGTATTTACTAAACTTTAAAAATTTCCTGTGAACCAATCTTTCATTCGTTGCCAAACTGCAACGGTATTAGATTCTTTCAAATATTCTTTGTGCTCTTCTTGATTTGCTTTTCCAAACAGTAGTAAGCCAACACCTGTTGCATGCATCGGGTTACGTACAACATCAACTAAACCTGTTACGTGTTGTGGAACACCTAGTCTTACTGGCATATTAAAAACAGCTTCTGCAAGTTCAACCACACCTTCCATTTTTGAGCTGCCGCCGGTAAGAACAATTCCTGCACCGATTCTATCTTCGAAGCCACTTTTTCTAACTTCGAGTAAAACAAACTCTAATAATTCTGAATATCTTGGCTCAACAACATCAACTAAAGTTGCTCGCGATAAATTTTTTGCAGGTCGATCACCTACACCTGGCACTTCAATAGTCTCATCTGCATTTGCTAACTCACCTAATGCACAGGCATATTTGATTTTGATCTCATTTGCATGCTGTGTCGGTGTTCTTAATGCAATAGCAATATCATTAGTTACTTGATCACCAGCAATTGGAATTACCGCAGTATGTTGAATTGCACCATCGATAAATATTGCAATATCCGTGGTGCCACCACCGATATCGACCAAACAAACACCTAATTCTTTTTCATCTTCTGTTAATACTGAATAACTGGAAGCCAATTGCTCAAGAATAATGTCATCGACTTCTAAACCACAGCGGCGAACACACTTAACAATGTTCTGAGAGGCACTTTCTGCGCCTGTAATAAGATGAACTTTTGCCTCTAAGCGCACTCCCGACATACCAACAGGCTCTTTTATGCCTTCTTGGCCATCAATAGTGAATTCTTGCGGCAAAATATGTAATATTTTCTGATCTGCAGGTATTGCTACCGCTTTTGCCGCATCAATTACACGTTCAACATCTGCGTAAGCTACTTCGCGATCTTTAATAGCAACAATCCCATGTGAATTCATGCTACCCACATGACTACCAGCAATTCCGGCATATACTGAGTGAATTTGACAACCCGCCATCAGCTCAGCTTCTTCTACTGCACGCTGAATAGAGTGAACAGTAGACTCAATATTCACAACAACGCCTTTTTTCAAGCCTTTTGAAGGATGCGTACCAATTCCGATAATTTCAACTTCATCTTGCTGGTTAATTTCACCAACAATTGCAACGATCTTAGACGTACCAATGTCTAGACCTACTATCATCTGCTTATCTATTTTTTTAGACATGTTGATTACCCTTAATAAATTTCACTATTGTTTTCTAATGAAAAACCGTTTTCATAACGCATGTCGATTCTAGTACCGACCATCTTCTTTTCTTTTACTACTTGCAAAGCAAGTGCATTTTTATTATTAATATTTACCGACCCTAACAACACTCTATTAGAATCGTTTAACAAAATTTCTAATGAGCCTCTTGTATCAATTTTAACTTCGTCAATTGATAAATCATATTTCATGTACTCATGTTGCAAATTAACGTAATGAGAGATTAAATTTTTAATCATTTTCTCTTCACCTATAAATACCGGTAAATTTTTAACATCATTATCAGTATCAAAAATTTTACCTCTAATACTCACATATTTATTTTTCCACTGAGCAATAGGTTTAGCCTCGACAATATTTATATTGAGTGACTTTGGCCACACTTTACTAACTATAACTTTGTCTACCCAGGGCATTTTTAAAATATCATTTTGGATTTTTTCAATATCAATTCCAAAGTAATTTTTATTATCAACACCCTCAAAAATCGCCTTAACTTTTGCTACTTTTTCATTCGTTAATTCAGTTCTAATATTAACATTTTCTATAGGTAAAATGTTCTTATAAAAGCTAATATTTACACTTGTTTTTGTTGTAATTAAGTACGCAAAAGTTAAACCAACAAACATCCAAAATAATGCGTACGAAACACGTAAAAAATTAATTTTTTTTGCCGGCTTCTGCCTAGTTTTCACTCTTTTATTTGTCGACCAGCTATGCATTATCTTTTTGCAATGTTGTTTTTAAAACTTCAATTACAAGCTCGTCAAAACTCAAACCATATTCTTTAGCCGCCATTGGCACTAGACTGTGATCTGTCATTCCAGGAACAGTATTAAGTTCAATTAAAAATGCATCGTTGTTTTTATTCAGCATAAAATCAACTCTTCCCCAACCTTCAGCACCTACAGTTGAGAACGCTTTCTTTGCATATAATTTAATTTCATTTTCTTTATCTTTATCTAAGCCACAAGGACAAAAATATTGCGTATCATCACTTAAGTATTTTGCTTCATAGTCATAAAAATCACTATTTGGCTTTAACCTAATTGCTGGTAATACTTTATCGCCCAAAATGCTTACTGTGTACTCTTCACCTTCAACCCACTGTTCAGCAATAACCACTCCAAATTCTTTAGCAGTCTGCCAGCCATTCACAAGTTCTTGTAAAGAATTAGCCTTACTTATCCCAACACTTGAGCCTTCAAGTACTGGTTTAATAATTAAGGGCAGTCCCATTTCAGTTATAGCTTTTTCACAATCTGTTTCTGAATTGATTTCCTTCCATTTAGGAGTAGGCAAACCTTCGCTCTGCCATATTTTCTTCGTTAACAGTTTATTCATTGCTATTGCTGAAGCAGAGACACCACTACCCGTATATGGGAGATCTAAAAACTCTAGTAGCGCTTGAATCTGGCCATCTTCCCCACCACGGCCATGCAAAATATTGAAAACTCGGTCAAATGATCCTTTATTCAACACTTGAGAAACATTCTTCTGCATATCTATGGCCGTAACGTCTACATTCAGTCTTTTTAAGGCCTTATAAACAGCATCCCCACTCTTCAATGAAACGTCACGCTCATTTGAAAATCCACCCATTAATAAAGCAACTTTGCCAAATGTACTCATAATGACCCACCTAAGCACTTAACTTCGGTTACTAGATCAAAATCAGTTTCATTCTTAACCGTTGAACGAATATGAGAAATAATGTCTTTGATATCTTTGGCACTGGCATCATTGTCATTCACAATAAAGTTGGCATGTTTTGTAGACACCTTTGCTCCGCCTACGCTGTAACCTTTTAGGCCACATTTTTCTATAAGCCTAGCCGCATAATCTCCTTCAGGATTTCTGAAAACTGATCCGCAACTATTTACGCCCGTTGGCTGTGAATTTGCTCGCTCTTGCAAAAAGCCTTTTACCTTAGCTTTGCTAGCATCTACATCGCCTTTTTCAAAACTGAAATTAGCGGATAAGAAAAATCGTCCTTTTAGACCATCAACATGACGATAACCATATTCAATTTCATCGCTTTGAATTATCTGAATATCACCATTACTATTAATTAACTCTACAGAATTCACATGAGGCCATGTTTCGCCACCCCACGCCCCTGCGTTCATTGCTAATGCACCACCAACTGTTCCTGGAATACCAGCAAAAAATTCCCCACCAACTAAACCAGATTTAGTTAGTTGTCGTGATAATTTTGCACAAGGAAGACCAGCTTCGGCATATACATTTGTTTCGTTTATACGAAGCTCATCTAAACAATTTGTTAATATGATAACTGTACCTTCAATACCTTGGTCTTCGACTAAAATATTGCTACCTAATCCAACAAAATGAATTTGTTCGCCACAGTGATCTCGCATATATGCTTGCAAAGATTCGCGTGACGCTGGTTTAAATAACTTTTCTGCAGAACCACCTACACGCCACGAGTTATATTTTTTCATCGATTCATTGAAGAAAAATTTACCGTCGTATTTATTTGCGTATTCTGCTGAAATATTGCTAGCCATTTTGCACCTTGCTATATTTTTCATCTATTTCATTGGCAAGCTTACCGATACTACCCGCACCCATAATTAATACAACATCACCATCTTCTACAACATTTATTAAATCAGAACTAACATCATCAATATTTTCAATAAATACCGGTTGTAACTTTCCTCTCGCTCTAATACTTGCTGAAAGTGCACGGCCATCTACATCACTGTTGTGTTTTTCACCGGCCGCATACACCTCTGTTAAAACCAAAGCATCAGGCACAGAAAGTACTGCACAAAAATCATCAAATAAATCTTGCGTTCTTGAAAAGCGATGAGGTTGAAATACTACTAATATACGTTTTTCTGGCCAGGCTTTTTTTGCTGCCTGTATAGTTGCCGCTACCTCTTTCGGGTGATGACCATAATCATCAACCACAGTAAATGTTTTATCATCAACAGCATACTCACCATGATTTTCGAATCTTCTTCCAATACCTTCAAATTCTAGTAGTGCTTTTTGAATAATTTCAACATTTACATCAAGCTCTAAAGCCAATGTAATCGCAGCCAATGCATTAAGAATATTATGATCGCCTGGCATATTTAGTGACACATCAAAGCTCAAGGCACCTTTCTTTACTACAGTGAATTTTGTACTTGTATTTTCATATTGTATATTTGTTGCTTTAACATCAGAGTTTGATGTAATTCCATACGTTGTAAGCGGTTTATTAATTTCTGGAATAATAGACTGAATGTTTTCGTCATCGCCGCATAATATTGCAAGACCATAAAATGGTATGTGATGTAAAAACTCAACAAAAGCTCGTTTTAATTGACCAAAATCATGGTTATATGTAACCAAGTGATCAGCATCAATATTAGTAACAATAGCCAATATGGGCTGCAAATGAAGGAACGACGCATCGCTTTCATCAGCTTCAGCAACTAAATAATCACCTTTACCTAATTTCGCATTTGTTGCTGCACTATTTAACTTGCCACCAATAACATAAGTTGGGTCCATTTTTGCCAATGACAAAATACTTGCGATTAAACTTGTGGTAGTTGTTTTGCCATGTGTTCCTGCAATCGCAATACCCTTTTTAAAACGCATTAATTCCGCAAGCATTTCAGCACGTCGAATAATTGGTATACGTTTTTCTTTAGCCTCAATAATCTCTGGATTACTATGATCAATTGCACTCGATACAACAACCACGTGGGCAAAATCTATATGGCTTTTGTCATGACCAATAAACACATTCACACCCACTTTGCGTAAACGTTCTACAGCCACACTTTCCTTTAAGTCAGAACCCGTTACTGTAAAACCGAGAGACACCATAACTTCCGCTATGCCACTCATACCTACGCCGCCAACACCAACAAAATGAACATTTCGCACACGTTGCATTAAATTTTCTACTGGTAATTGCATTATTGAGCAACCTCTTTACATTCATTCGCAATATCTTCAATTGCATTTGGCTTAGCAACAGACAATAATTTTTTTTTCATATTTTCTAAAACTTGTTTTTCACTTAGAGATGCAATTAATGCAGCCAAATTATCTGAATTTAGATCCTCATCAGAAATTATTTTTGCTGCTCCGACATCTTCTAAAAATTTCGCATTCTTGGTTTGATGGTCATCTATTGCATAAGGGTATGGAACTAATACTGATGGCACACCTGCAATACTTAATTCTGCAACAGTCATTGCCCCTGATCTACAAACAGCCAAGTCTGCCCACTGATATAGTTTATTCATGTCATCAACATAATCACGAACATCCGCATCAATCTCATGCTGTTCATAAGAATCGACAACTTCTTGAATATTTTTTTTACCGCACTGATGAACAACTTCGCATTTATGCTTAAGTTTGGCTAAAGCCTCAGGAAGCACTCTGTTAAGTGAGCTTGCACCTAAACTTCCACCTAGCACTGCAATATTCAACTTTTCGTTATCGTAATTTGAACCTGTACTCTTCTGTATTTGACTTCTAACTGGGTTACCTAGTAATTTGTATTTCCCACCTTCTTTAAAGGCATTTGTAAATGCAAAAATTACTCTTGAAGCCACATACTGAAGTAGCGAGTTAGCCGTTCCGCAAACAGCATTTTGCTCGTGAATCACTAGTGGCTTCTTACACACAAAAGACATTAAGCCACCAGGGACGGATACAAAACCACCCATTCCAAGAACAACATTTGGATTTGTTGATTTAATAATATTGAATGATTGCTTGGCAGCACTAAGAATATTTAGGGGTGCAACTAATTTCTGCCACAAACCTTTTCCACGTACACCTTTTACGTCCACCCAATGAATTGGGTAACCAGCTTCAGGAACAATTCTTTTTTCTAGGCCCAACTTCGTACCCAACCATTGAATATTCCAACCATCTGATTTCAATTTGTCGGCAATTGCTAATGCAGGATATATATGACCACCGGTACCACCAGCCATTATTA
>CAYZLE010000031.1:0-10603 GCA_964479305.1 uncultured Gammaproteobacteria bacterium
AATGGGCAAACCATAACAGCATTGCGTGAACGTTTTGGTAAAGACGTTAGTGATGAGGAAGGTGGTTTTTATAAAACCTTGCGGGATAAAAATTATATCGTTCATCCTGATAAGGGAGAGCGAGAACAATTCTATTATGGCGGTTATACAGTTAAGCAATATGGTAGCCATAAGCCAGATGGTATAGATGCTCTGCAAATAGAAATACTTCGAGACATTCGGATAGATGAGCAACAACGTACTACCTTTATTAAAGACATGGCTTTAGCTATAGAGAATTTTTATATCAAGTATTATAAAGGCTAGCTTATTATAAAAGCTGGGATAGTAGAAAATTAAACTTCAGCCAAAAGCTTTTCAATCATCTGCATGCTTTGTCGATGGTAACCACTACCAAACAAATTAAAATGATTTAATACATGGTAAAGGTTATAAAACAATTTACGGATGCCGTAGCCGTCGCTCACAGGATAGGCTTCGTTATAAGCGTCATAACACTTGTTGTCGTAGCCGCCAAATAATTCCATCATAGCTAAGTCAACTTCACGATCGCCGTAGTAACAGGCAGGGTCAAAAATAACCGGTGTGCCATCCTCTAAGCCTGCAGCATTTCCACCCCAAAGGTCTCCATGTAATAAAGATGCTTCTGGCTTATGTCCAACAAATAAAGCCGGACATTTTTCAAGTAAGTCTTGACCTAGTTTTGTAAAGTGCGCGCCACAGTTATTGCGTCGAGCAATATTTAATTGTGGCTTAAGGCGGTAGTTAATCCAAAAATTAATCCATGAATCATCAGGCGTATTTACCTGAGTAGCTAGACCAATAGTATTGTTTATGTGCCAGCCAAATTGGGCTTGAGTATGTTTATGTAGCGCTGCTAATTGCTGACCAAAAACAACTTCGTCACGGTATTTAGTTAAAGGCAAAAATTCTAATGCTAAATAGCTTTCAACATCATTTTGTCCAAAGTGAATGACTTCAGGCACGCGTACAGTATTCGTGGCTGCAAGTGCAGCAAGGCCAGCAGCTTCGGCTTCAAACATGTTTAACTTATTGCGTTCATTAAATTTAACAAATGCAAACGAGCCATCGTTGGCAGCAATTTTATAGCTGCGGTTAATGTCTCCACCCATCACCATCTCGGCTGATTCGGGCTTAAAGTTAAGGCTAGTCACACTCTGTAAAGCGTCTGTAATATTATTCCAATCGGGCATAGTGTTTAAAGTTTTAAGTATTCGCCAGGTTTAAGTTCATTCAATTTGTAAGGGCCAATTTGTGCGCGTATTAATCGTAAAGTAGGGTGACCAATAGCGGCTGTCATGCGGCGCACCTGACGATTACGACCTTCTTTAATAATAATTTCAAGCCAGCAATCCGGTATAGATTTGCGTACTCGAATGGGTGGTTCTCTATTCCAAAGGCCTGTTGGCTCATCAATTTTTGTTACTGTGGCCGGTAAACATTTTCCATCGTTAAGTGTGATGCCTTGGCGTAGTTTGTCGAGCGCATCTTCAGTAGGTATGTTCTCAACTTGAACCCAATAGGTTTTAGCGAGCTTGTTTTTAGGGTGGCTAACTTGGTGCTGAATTTTACCGTCGTCAGTTAACAGCAATAAACCCTCACTGTCTTTATCAAGGCGGCCGGCAGCATAAATGCCGGGTATGTCGATAAAGTCTTTAAGCGTCTTACGCGCACCGTCGTTATCGGTAAATTGCGTAAGCACATTAAAGGGCTTGTTGAATAAAACAATCATGTAAAACAGTTGTTATATGTTAAGTACTTTAAACCAGCGTTGCATACGCATAGTACCAAAGCCAACTTTTTCAAAAAATTCTTGTAAGGCGGCTTTATCAGGCGTTTTACGAATGATGGATTCGGCTGTTTTTGGTAGTGCTTCATCTTCAAAAATAATCGTAAGTTTTTTAGATAGTCGAGCCAAGTCTTGATGCTCTTCAAGTAGTTGCTGAATACGTTTGGCACCACGAAACTTCATGTCGCCGACTTGGTCAATGTTCTCTAATAAGTTATCTAAAGTTTTATGCTTAGTTAGCAAGTTGGCAGCGGTCTTCGGACCAATACCCGGTACGCCCGGAATGTTATCAACCTTGTCGCCGGTTAAAGCCAGTAAGTCTGCGATTTGATGAGATTCAACGCCAAACTTTTTCATTACGCCCTTAGTATCCATACGAATGTTTTTAGCAAATTCCCACCAAATATCATCGCCGTGTACCAGTTGCGCTAAATCTTTATCGCCCGTAACAATAACGTTTCTAAAACCTTGTTTACGCATAGTTTCAGAATAAGTACCCACAATGTCATCAGCTTCGTAAAGCTCGCTAGCAAATTCTGCAATACCAATTAGGCGCACAAGTTCGCGGCAATATGCAAACTGGCGTTTTAATTCTTCTGGAGCAGGGTCGCGGTTGGCTTTGTATTCAGGGTAAATTTCATTGCGAGCAGAGGTCGTTAGGCTTTGATCAAAAGCACACATTATATGCTTAGGATTTTCTTGTTCAATAAACTTAATTAAAAAATCAGAAAAGCCATAAACTGCATTCATAGGTTCATTATTGGCATTCACCAAACTGTCGGGCATGGTGAACCATGCCCTAAAAACATAAATGCTAGAGTCAATTAAATAAGCCGGTGGTAGCATCGACATTATTCGATTACTTTAATTAAACGACCTGGAGTAGGTTGTTTATTCGGGTAGTCACCATTCAGTAAACGTAAACGGTTAGCCGCATATTTTTTTATAGGTGAACCTACAGCTAGTTGCTCGTATGTCATGCCGCGTTTTGCGCGAATAAGTTTAAAACGGTAGGGCTGAGCTTTAGCCAGTTCTTTATTTGTAATACGGTGAAAGCTTTTAACAAAACGAATAAAGTTTTGATCATTGTTTCTAAACGCTTGACCGTTCTTCGCTATGCCAGCAATAGTGTAAGCAACATCATCTTTTATAACCGCTGTAATACGTGCAGGTAGGTTGCCTTGTTTAGTTTTAATTTGAGTAGCAACTGTGTGCGCTTGCATATTAGATATACCAAAAGGATGAATCGTATTAGGAGCAAGGTTAGGTGACTTGTTAATCGTGTTAGTTAAAAACTCTTTAGAGCTTATTTTGCCCTTAAGCTTTTCAAGTGTGATTTGAATTTGGCTATCTTGAATGGGCGATATTAAGATAATCGAGTCAGGCAGGTTATTTAACTTCCACTTAGGTGGAATTGAGAATGCAAAACCAAGGTCCGGGTGTAAAAATTGCTGGTCACGAATAAGGCCTTGTGAAGGGCTATCGCCAAACATCATATTTTCAGTGGCTTTTAAAAAACGATCAACACCGTCATCTTTAGTAAGTGAGCCTTTATAACGGTCAGCTAGTTTTACCACTTCTTGTAAGCGTTTGTCGTTACGAGGGTGACTGGCAAATAAACCGTGATAGTTTTGCGGTTTACGGCCTTCAGTACGAGCCAAGTCGTTGTTGAAAACCTCTTGGTCTTTTAGAACACTAATAGTGTCAATCATGGCCTGTGGGCGATAGCCAGATTTAGCCAGGTACTCCGCACCTAAGCGGTCAGACTCAAGCTCATACTCGCGGCCATAACCACTCACCAAGGCGCCCCCAAGCATTTGGCTTATATCCATTAGCTCTTTAGAACCAGTTGCAACGCCGATTACCATGCTGCCCAGACCAGCAAGGGTAGAGTTAGTTTGCTTACGCGCACCATGACGTGCAGTAACATGACCAATTTCGTGTCCAATAACACCAGCTAATTCAGCTTCAGAATTCATATAGCCCATAATGCCGCGAGTTACATATACATAACCGCCAGGTAAGGCAAAAGCGTTAATTACAGGGCTGTCTAATACGGTGAAAGTAAATGGAAGTTGGCTGCGATGGCTCTTTTTAGCCATATCTTGTCCAATAGCATTTACATAAGTTTGCAAAGCATTGTCCTGATAAAGGCCGTATTGCTTCAGAATTTGTGAGTGATACTGTTTTCCGGTAGCAATTTCTTGCTGTTCCGACATTAAAGAAATTTCTTTTTTGCCCGAAACAGGGTTAACAGAGCAGGCCTGAAGGGCTAATACAGATATAAGTAATAAATAACGCATTGTTTTCACCAAGTAAATTCGCTAATTCAAGTAATGATATTAACATGAGCAAGGCATATCTTATAGCGCATCGTCAGGAACTTAATATTATTTCACCCAAAAAAAATGCTCCTAAATAGGAGCATTCTTCAAATAAGACTAGAGTAAGCCAGAACCGGATTCGACTTAAAACAATGTGCTTACTTTTTGTTAAAGCGACGGCGGAACTTATCAACCTGACCAGCTGTATCAACAATTTTTTGTTGACCAGTGAAGAAAGGGTGACATTTTGAGCACACTTCAATGTTCAGCTCTTTACAAAGAGTTGATTGTGTTTCAAAAGTGTTACCGCAACTGCATGTTACTGTAACTGTTTTGTAGTTTGGATGAATATCAGCTTGCATAATTTAGTTTCTTCTTGCTATATAAGAAAAGGCGCGAAATTATAAGGTTTGGCAGCCAGCGTTGCAAGCTTTAATCAAGAAAATTTGAGCAAACTGGCTATTACTCCGGTTTCCAAGAGCTGCAAGCTAAATAAAAAGCTTAGGTTTAAGCAATAAAGCCCTATAAAAACAAAGTCTTATGAATTATCTCATTATAGGTAGTCAATTTTAACAGCTTGTAAATAAAAAGCTGGCAAGCGAATATAAAGCTCAAATTATCACCAAAACTTACCAAGTCATGTAAAATCAAGTCAGTAAAATAGGGTTTTGCGTAAGTTATTTGCCTTACTGACTCTTTTTTAGTTAATTGCCGTTAACACCAATATATAACCGATATTAAAGTAAGGGATAAACAATGAAAAAAGCAATATACATGGCAGTCGTATTTTTAATCATCGCCTTTGGTGGCTCGGCTTATATGAATTACCTTGCTAGCGGCAAGCTTGTATTACCTTTCGCACAATTTTTTGAAGGCAAATCTGCTGGGCAAATGCTTGAAGGCATGAAAGACAAAGCCACAAACGTTGGTAAAGAAGCCAGCGCTAAAGTTACCGGCAAAGACACCAGCCCTAAAGTGTACAAGTGGCAAGATAAAAATGGCCAATGGCACTACAGCAGTACTGCGCCACAAAACAGCCAAAAGGCACAGCAAGTAACTATTAAAAAGAATCAAAACGTAATAGATAGCGTTAAAGTAGAGTTACCCGCTGAGCCAGAACAAGCGCAAACTACCGCTAAACCTGTTATAAAAAAACCAAACCCATATTCGCCTAGTCAGGTAAAAGAAACGATTGATGCCGCTAAAAATATGCAAAAAATGGTAGACGAAAGAGCAGCACAGCAAAAAGCAGTACTCGATAGCCTTAAATAAACTAAATAAGCCAAACGCTCATAACAAAACGCTAGTTTTGTTATTGAGTGTGCAAACCAATAAAAGAAAGTAGTCACCGTAATATGTATGTAAAAAGCACCAACACCTTTAAAAGTTTTCTTGTCATTGCTAGCTGCATGGCTACATTAATTTCATGCTCTAACCAAGAAACCAAAATCAGCGATACTGCACCAATACAAAATACAGAGCTAAGCGAAAGCTCAATTAGCAGCACAGCTGAAAGCCAAGAAACTATTGAGACAGCGAATACGGAACATGTAAGTGATGCGACTAAAGAGGAAGGCCAAGCAAGTGTAGACAGCTTCCGTGAAGAAAATATTTGGGTAAGAATTAGAGACGGCTTAAGTTTAAACTTTATTGACACATTTCCTCCGCACGCAGTAAAGCGAGTTGAGGCATATAAAAAAGAATTATTACGTAACCCAGACTTTGTTACCAAACTGACTTCAAAAGCTGAGCCTTACCTTTACTATGTAGTTGAGCAGCTAGAGCAAAACGGAGTGCCGGTTGAGTTTGCCATGTTGCCAATGGTTGAAAGCAGTTATGACCCCTTTGCCTATTCACCAAGCCGTGCTGCGGGTTTATGGCAGTTTATTCCGGGCACAGGAAACTTATACGACTTAAAAAGTAACTGGTGGAAAGACAAACGTCGTGATGTAGTTGCCTCAACCGATGCCGCGATTGAATACTTACTTTACTTAAACAAAATGTTTGATGGTGACTGGCTACTGACTGCTGCTGCATACAATGGTGGCCCAGGTACAGTGAAGCGCGCAATTCGTAAAAATAATAAGCGTAACCACCCAACAGACTATTGGTCATTAAAGCTACCTAAAGAAACCATGCGCTATGTGCCAAAGTTACTGGTATGGCGCGACTTAATACTTAACCAATACAGCGACGAAGTTAGCTTTCACCCAATTAAAAACCAAGCGCACTTTGTAGCGGTGGATGTAAATAGCCAAATTGATTTAGCAGAAGTAGCTGACTTAGCCGAGGTAGATATAGATGTTGTGTATCAACTAAACCCTGCTTACAGTCGTTGGGCGACTGACCCAGAAACAGTTCCGTTCCAGCTATTGCTTCCTGTAGATAAAGCTGATGCTTTTGCAGGAAAGTTAGCACAAATTCCTGCAAACGAGCGCGTAACCTGGAAACGCTATATAGTGAAAAAGAACGACACCTTGTCGGGCATTGCTAAAAGGTTTCACACCACCACAGCCATCATTAAACAAACAAATAACTTAAAGAATAATAATATTCGTTTAAACAGCGCTCTACTTATTCCCTCAGCTTCCCGCAATGCCGAATTCTATAGTGCAAGCCAAATACAACGTACTGAAAAACTACATAAATCAACGCGCAAAAACAAACAACGTATCCATCATAAAGTGGCTGCGGGTGAAAGTTGGTGGAGTATATCTAGACGTTACAATGTAGATGTTCGAGACTTAGCTCGCTGGAACAAAATGTCGCATAAAGATACTTTGTCGATTAATAAAAAACTCATTGTTTGGTTGGCAAAAAATAAAACGCTTCCAAGTAGCCAAACACGAAAAGTATTTTACAAAGTAAGATCAGGCGACTCACTCGCATCAATAGCAAACAAGTTTAAAATATTAGTCAGTGATATAAAACGATGGAATGCAAGTGCTAATAACCGCTATATCCAACCTGGGCAAAAATTAACTTTGCACTTAGCTATTACACAACGATAGCTTTTTCAGAAGTGGCCTTACAAAAAATCGCTAAGCAAACTATTTAAAAAACGATAACCTTTTGGTGTTGTTTTGAAAACCTTTCCTTCTTGCACTATTAAGCCATCTTCAATTGGCGTTTTAAATTTCGTATGTAAATAATCGGGTTGCAAGCCAGTTGTTTTTACAAATATTTCTTCACTAAAACCATTTGTTAATCTGAGTGCGTTCAACATAAATTCAAAAAATAAATCGTCTTCACTCAGTACGCGGTTCTCATCTATACATAATGCATTGCCCGCATTTTTCATAAAGCTAAAAGGCGCTTTTACTTTGCTGCGTCTATTTATAGTTTTGCCGTTTGTATATTTCCCATGTGCACCTGCACCAATGCCGACATAGTCGCCAAAGCGCCAGTAGTTTAGATTGTGTTGGCACTGCTTATTATTTTTTGCATAAGCCGATACTTCATATTGCGCAAAACCATATTTAGCTAAATGTTCTTGAGATCGAGTTTGCATATCCCAAGTAATATCGTCGTTGGGTAATACTGGTGGCTGTTTATAAAATGCTGTTTCAGGTTCAATAGTTAATTGGTAATGCGAAATGTGCGTAGGTTCTAAATCAATGGCCGTTTGCACATCGTGTAAAGCGTCTTGAGTTGTTTGGCTAGGTAGGCCAAACATTAAATCTACATTAAAATTAGTAAAGCCTGCATAGTGGGCAGCCTCAACCGCTTTAATCGCCTCTTTACCATCGTGAATACGCCCGAGCTTTTGTAAGTGCTCGGCATTAAAACTTTGTATGCCAATAGATAAACGATTAACGCCAGCCGAACGAAAGTCTACAAATTTTTGCTGCTCAACAGTGCCGGGGTTGGCTTCTAAAGTTATTTCAGCATCGTCTGCTAAATTGTAGGCTCGCACTAAGTCTAAAATTTTTCCAATAGCTTCGGCAGAAAATAAACTCGGTGTGCCGCCACCAAAAAATATGGTTTTAACTTCATGCGAATTTAAAAAATCGGCGTGAATATTTAAGTCGCGCTTTAGTGCGTCAATATATTCGGCTTCGGGTAAATTGTCTTTAATACTTTTACGGCTTTCTAGCGCATGAGAATTAAAGTCGCAGTAAGGGCACTTCTTCGCACACCAAGGTATGTGAATATATAAGCTAGTGGCTGGTAAATTGGTTGAAGGCAAAAGACTTACGATTGTTTAAGAACAGCAATCAGTTTTTGCAAAGCTTTAGCGCGGTGGCTAATTTTATTTTTAACTGCTTTGTCTAATTCCGCTGCATGGCAGTTTTTTTCGGGTACGAAAAATAAAGGGTCATAGCCAAAACCACCATCGCCTTTTGGCGAGTGTGCAATTTCACCGTCAAGTGTATCTGTACAAATAATAGGGGTAGGGTCATCGCCGTGCTTAAATAAAGCAAGAGCACAATAATAACGTGCCGCGCGATTGGTTTCGTCTTTTAGCTTCGTTAATAATTTAGCATTGTTGTCGCCGTCTTTGGCTTGTGCTCCAGCATAGCGTGCGGAGTAAATACCGGGCTGGCCTAACAAAGCATCAACTTCTAAACCCGAATCATCGGCAAGGGCCGGCAAGCCGGTTTGTTGTGATGTATAACGCGCTTTTAAAATAGCATTTTCAACAAAGGTTAAGCCGGTTTCTTCGGGTTCATCAACACCTAAAGATTTCATAGAAACCACTTCAATATGAAGTGGTTCTAATAGCTGTGAAATTTCAGTGAGCTTGCCCGCGTTTCCGCTTGCTAATACCAGCTTTTTAATCATGCTCTATTATTCGCTTAAAGCTTTGTCTTGCATTTCAATTAACGAACTAATGCCGCCTTTAGCAAGTTCTAGCATCGCGTTTAATTCGTCTTGCTTAAATGCGTGGCCTTCAGCTGTGCCTTGTACTTCAATAAAACCACCGGCTTCATTCATTACAACATTCATATCTGTTTCAGCACTAGAGTCTTCATCGTAGTCTAAATCTAAAACAGGTTCGCCCTTGTAAATGCCAACTGAAATAGCGGCAATAGAACCATGCAAAGGGTTCTTCTTAATAATTTTCTTTTCAAGCATTACATTAATCGCATCGTTCAGTGCAACAAAAGCACCGGTAATTGAAGCCGTACGTGTACCGCCGTCAGCCTGAAGAACATCGCAATCAATAGTAATAGTATTTTCGCCTAAAGCTTTAGTATCTATGCCGGCACGAAGAGCGCGGCCAATTAAACGCTGAATTTCAAGCGTTCTGCCGCCTTGTTTGCCTCTAGCCGCTTCACGGTTAGATCGCGTATGAGTAGAGCGCGGCAACATGCTGTATTCAGCCGTTACCCAGCCTTCGCCTTTACCTTTTAAAAAGCCAGGAACACGTTGCTCAACGCTAGCGGTACATAAAACTTTAGTATTGCCGCAAGCAATTAAAACCGAACCTTCGGCATGCATAGTAAAATTGCGGGTAATCGTAATGTCGCGTAATTGGTCGGCAGCGCGACCACTGGGTCTAGAAAAAGTCATGTAATATTATTACTCAATCGTGAATTAGACTTGTTATTATACGCTTCCTGATATTAAGCAATACAAAAAGTTGAAAAAATTATGACGCAAAGTATGACCGCCTTCGCTTCGGCAGAAGTAGAAACAGATATCGCAACATTTAAATGTGAACTGCGCTCAGTTAACAGCCGTTATTTAGACTTATCATTTCGCATACCCGAAGACCTGCGCCCAGCCGAACAACGCTTCCGCGACACGATTGCAAAACACCTATCACGCGGCAAGGTCGACGTTGCTATTCGCTTCAAAAAGAAACAACAAGCCGAACAAAGTATTGAAGTAAATCAGGAATACGTAAAAAGCGTATTACATGCCATAGCGCAAGTTGAACAAGTTCAAGAAGTATCAGAAACCGTTAACCCTCTCGAAATACTGCGCTACCCAGGAGTAATTAAAGATTCAGAAAAAGATAATGCGCCTTTATTGAAAGGTGCAGAGTTGGCATTAAACGCCGCGCTAGAAGATATGCAAAAAGCCCGTCAGCGTGAAGGCGACAAATTAGCCCAACTTATAGAAGACCGTTTAGTAGCAATTAACACAGAAGTAGAAGCCGTTCGCAAACATCGTCCACAGGTGGTTGCCGCACAAAAAGAAAAACTGATGAAAAAACTCAATCAAATAGATTGGGAAAAAGACGACAAACGTGTTGAACAAGAACTCGTAATAGTTGCGCAACGTTTAGATGTTGACGAAGAACTCGATCGCCTAGACACACACCTTCCTGAAATTCGTAAAGCGCTAAGCTCTGGCAAACCCGCAGGTCGCCGCTTAGACTTCTTAATGCAAGAGCTTAACCGCGAAGCTAACACACTAGGCTCAAAATCATCAGACGCCGAAACCACCAAAAGTGCTATAGAACTTAAAGTGCTTATTGAGCAAATGCGCGAGCAAATTCAAAATATCGAATAAAGTT
>CAYZLE010000032.1:0-9999 GCA_964479305.1 uncultured Gammaproteobacteria bacterium
ACACCTAAACCGCCAAGCTCTTCGGCAATTACCGCTAATAGAAAATCGTTGTATGCTTCTGGCAAATAGAATAATTTCTGCACACTCTCGCCCAGACCAGTACCGAATATGCCACCGCTGCCGAATGCTATAAGTGACTGAGTGAGTTGCATACCTTCGTTATTTGACAATTCCCAAGGATTTAAAAATCCTTTGATTCTTGCCATTCGGTAAGCAGAATTAATAATCAGCAAAACAAAAATTCCGCTCATGCTTAAACCAAACAATGTAAATTGGAATAAATTTACACCAGCCACAAAAAGCATAAACATAACAATCACAAACAATACAACCGTTGTACCGAAGTCCGGCTGTAATAAAAGCAATATTGCTGCAATTGAGTAAAGAACAACTGGCTTTAAAAACCCATAAGCATGAGCATGAACCTGTTCTTGTCTACGCACTAAATAACCAGCCATATACATTACAAAGAACAACTTAACTAATTCTGCAACTTGCAAGTTAAAGAATCCAAGATTTATCCAACGACTTGCACCTTTAACATCTCTACCAATCCCAGGGATTAAAACGGCCACCAAAAGTACAAACCCTACAACAAGTAGGTATGGGCCTAACTTGTGCCAAACATACATAGGTATTTTATAAACAACGAACCCAATCACTAATCCTACTATGCTAAATATGAGTTGTTTTTTTACAATAAAAAATGGGTCATTTGCCTGCTTATAAACAATGTCTATAGAAGAGGAGAACACACAAACTAACCCAATAAGCGATATAGCTACTGCTGTCATTAAGCAAATAAAATCATAGTCAAAATCTAATTCAACTCCTTGCAAAGAATGATCAATAGCTTTTGTTATGTTAATCATGCGGCTAAGCCTCTCACATGATTTTTAAATTCGTTTCCGCGCTGCTCGTAATTGGAAAACATATCTAAACTTGCACATGCTGGCGAGAACAGTACTATTGCGCCTGCCTCACTAATCTCATTTGCTTTTGTTACTGCCGACTCTAGATCTTTGACTAAAATGGTATTAACAATATTTGACACGGACTCATAAATTATTTTTGCATCTTGGCCAAATAAAATTATATTTAAAACATGTCCAGAGAGCTCTTTAGCAAACTCTTCAAAACTTGCGCCTTTAGCTTGACCACCCATAAGCAATGTCATCGGCTCATCAAAACCTTTCATAGCTGCAATTGTTGCACCTACGTTTGTGCCTTTCGAATCGTTAATCCAAGTAAGTCCATTTACAAGACCTACGAATTCACATCTATGCTCTAAACCTTTAAACTTTGAAATCAATTTTGAAAAATCTATAACATCAATATTTAATGCTTTTGCTACAGATACTGCAGCTAGAATATTACTGGCATTATGTTTGCCTTTTAATTCAAAATTTTTCAATTGACATATACACTCATTACTTACATATATGCTTTGGTTGTTTTCATTGAAATATACGTCCGCCAAATCATTTTTCATTGAAAATGTAACGTCCATAGATTGTTTTTCAACATTCTCTGAATACGACTCATCTAAATTAATGATTTTTATTTTTGCATCTGTATAAATCGACAACTTACTATCAATATAATCTTTGTAGGAGTCGTACCTGTCTAAATGGTCTTCAGAAATATTTAGAATTAGCGCAACATCAAGCGGCAAATTTTTACTACTATCCAATTGAAAGCTTGATAACTCCAATGTATATATTTCTTTGACTTCTTCCTTAAGTAAATCTAAAGCCGGCAAACCTAAATTACCGCCCGCAATGGAATTCAAGCCTAAGGCCTTAAAGCCAAAATCCAACATTTCTGTTAATGTACTTTTACCATTTGATCCAGTTATACCTACAACTTTAGAATTTATTTCTTTAATAAAGCAATGTATATCACCGTTAATAGCAATATTGGCCGCTTTGATTTCTGCAACAAGATCATCTCTCAGATCTACACCCGGACTAATTAAGGCTTCAGAGTAAATACCTAAATCACATTCTTCTAAACTAGCTAAATAAAACTTACTACTAGGATATTTATTTTTTAGTTCATCAATATTATTTATAGATTGTCGAGTATCAACAAAGTCAAACGCAACACCTTTTGCTGACAAATAGTCAGCAAAAGACATTCCTGTTTTACCCAATCCTATAATTAATACTTTTGTCATTTATCTAATCTTCAAAGTAGCTAAACCAATCAAAACCAACAGAACTGTAATAATCCAAAACCTTACGATTACCTTTGGTTCCGCCATGCCTTTTAATTCGAAATGATGATGCAGAGGAGCCATTCTAAAAATGCGTTTACCTGTCATTTTAAAAGAGGCAACTTGTAAAATTACTGATACAGCCTCCATTACAAAAACACCACCCATAATAAAAAGAACTAATTCTTGCTTTACAATTACAGCAATTAAACCAAGCGCCGCACCTAAAGCTAAAGCACCCACATCACCCATAAATACTTGTGCTGGATATGTGTTGAACCATAAAAACCCTAGGCCTGCTCCCATAAGCGCAGTAATAAATACAATTATTTCACCAACGCCGTTAATATAAGGAAGTGACAAATAATTTGAAAAGACAGTATTTCCTGTTGCGTAGGCAAAAACAGCAAAACCACCTGCTACCATTACACAAGGCATGATTGCCAAACCATCAAGGCCATCTGTTAAATTAACAGCGTTACTTGTACCTACGATTACTAAATAAGCAAACGGAATAAACAGAATACCGAGGTTAATTTGCAAATCTTTAAATACAGGGAAAAGCAATGTTGTTTGCATTGCGTTTTCGCCTGTCATATATAAATACACAACAATCACTAATGCAGCTAAAGATTGAAAAAAGTATTTTGATTTTGCTGATAAGCCAGCTGAGTTTTTATACTTAATTTTTTTATAATCATCGACCCAACCAATTGCGCCAAAACTTACAACTGAAAAAATTAATACCCATACATACTTGTTACTTAAGTCTGACCAAAACAGGCTAGCCAAAACAATAACTAATAATATTAATGCGCCACCCATTGTTGGCGTACCTGCTTTCGTCAAGTGAGTTTGCGGACCATCATCACGAATACTTTGGCCAATTTTTAATGCCGCCAATCTGCGAATAACAGTTGGACCCAATAAAAATGACAAAACAAGTGCTGTGATACCACTTAGAATTGCTCTCAGGGTTATTGAATCGAAAGCTGAGAAAAAGCTGCTGTATTGTTCTAAATAATTTGATAATGTTAAAAACATTATTTACCCTCAATTTTATAGTGGTCTAGCAATGATGTAGTTATGCTATCCATAGCCATAAAACGTGAACCTTTAACAACAAAGCTCGCACTACGTATATTTTCATTTTTGATATATTTAATTAATGAATCTTTATCTTCAAAAGCTTTACTTTTGCCATTAAATTTCAAGGCTGCTTTTGCACTCTCTTTTCCACATGCTATTAAATTATCAATTTTCTTTTCATTAGCGTAATCAACTACAGCCTCATGCTGATCATCAACATAAGAACCTAACTCACCCATATCACCCATAATTAGATATGTAGATTTATTAAATGTTGCCAGCACATCTATTGCAGCTTTAAAAGAAGTTAAGTTGGCGTTATAGGTATCATCAATAATATCCACATCATTACTTAGGCTATATGGATATAAACGACCCTTAACTGGGCGCACACCCTGCAAACCTGCTTGAATTAATTTTGACGGAACATTTAGCGATGTAGAAACAGCAATTGCAGCCAAGGCATTCTTTGCATTATGCTCACCAAGTAAGTGTTGATTAATTTCATATGATTCAGCTTTTGTTTCAACACACAGAACTGAACCATCAAGCGCGCCAAACACATCCGCACTTTTGTCTTTTAGTGAATATGTAATTATTGTGTTATTTGCATTCAAACCTTTCCAATATGAGGCATAGTCATCATCTAGATTAATTACCGCAACACCACCATTAAGGTTTTCGTAAATTTCGCCTTTCGCTTTCGCAACACCTTCAATATCACCAAAACCTTCTAAATGAGCTGGGCCTGCATTATTTACTAGAACGACATCTGCATTGGCAATTTTAGACAAGTATTCAATTTCGCCAGGATGATTAGCACCCATCTCAATGATGGCAAAATCTTTATCTTTGTCTACGCTCAACAAAGTTAAAGGCATCCCAATATCATTATTAAAATTACCTTCTGTAGCGCTAGAATTCCCTTCTAATGACAAAATAGCTAACAACATTTCTTTTACTGTTGTTTTGCCATTACTTCCCGTTATTCCTATAAATTTTGTTTTAGAAAACTCTTTGCGCCAACCTTTAGCCAGCTGACCTAAAGCTATACGAGTATCATCAACTTTAATCGATGGTTTAGTTGTTTCAACATCTTTACTAATGACGAAACCAGCAATATCACTTTCATCTATTGATTCCACATAGTCATGCGCATCATGATTAAGACCTTTTAAAGCAATAAATAAATCGCCCTTTCCTACATTTCGGCTATCAATTTTTACCGCACTAAAAATTGAATCTTCACCACTAAGTTGGCCATTCATATATTCTGCTGCTTGACTCAGTTTCATGCAGCACCTCGCATAAAACTATTAACAACATCTTGGTCGCTAAAAGGAATTTTAGTATCACCAATTATTTGGTACTCTTCGTGCCCTTTACCTGCAACCAGCACTACATCACCTGATTTCGCTTGTTTCATTGCATATCGAATTGCTTTTTCCCTATCCAATTCAATTACAACATTGTCTTTGTTTTCAAAACCTACAAGAATGTCATTCGCAATTTCATTAGCAGCTTCATTCCTAGGGTTATCACTTGTTACTATTACTTTATTTGCAGCAGATGCTGCTTTTGCCATTAATGCTCTTTTACCTTTATCTCGATTACCGCCACAACCAAACACACACAAAACTTCTGCTTTTGCATGCAAGCTTGCTGCGCTTAAAGCTGACTCTAGTGCTGCAGGTGTATGTGCAAAATCTACAAGAACATTAAAATCTTTAACTTTAATATTTTCCATACGGCCTTTTACAGGTTTGATTTTGCTGATTTTTTTACAAGCCGAAATAAAATCTAAACCAGAAACTAGTAGCACACATAAAACCGCAAGTGCATTTGAGATATTAAATTCGCCAATCAAATTAATATCCAGAGTACTCTCTTGTTCCCTGTAACTTACTGAAACTTTATACCCTGAACTCTCAGCCTTATATCTTGTTGCCACAACTACATTGCCACCCGCCTCTTCAAGAGCTTCTTTTCGTAAACTATAAGCAATAACATTACTGTTGCTATTTGGGCTTTTATAAATTTCTTGACCAAACTCATCATCAAAATTAATAACAATATTTTCTGGATTCAAGTCTACAAATAAACGTTTTTTAGCACTCTTATAATTCTCAACACTACCGTGATAATCCAGGTGGTCACGACTTAAATTTGTTAATACAGCCGTGTTAACACTTACGCCGTCCATTCTATATTGAGACAAGCCATGCGATGATGACTCCATAGCCACAACTTTTACACCGTCATCTAAAAATGAATGTAAAAGTCCTTGCAAAGAAATTGCATCTGGCGTGGTATGTGTTGCACTTTTTAATGCTGCCAACCTACCATTACCCATTGTTCCCATAACAGCAACGTCATCAAAAACTTGAGCAACAAAATGACTAACGCTTGTTTTACCGTCTGTACCTGTTATTGCGACAACATTCATTTCATTTGATGCATCACCATAAAAAGAAGATGCGATTTCACTTATATATCGTTGGATATCTTTAATAAACAAAAGCGGGAAACTTTCAGGCAATAATTTTTCAATTATTTCTTTGTTCTTGCTATCACAGGCTATCGCTGACGCTTCACTTTTTAAGGCATTAGATATAAAACTCTCTGCAGAATAATTATCACCATCTAATGCAAAGAATAAATTTCCTTTCATCACCTTACGACTATCCAGGGCAAGTCCTGAAACTAGCGCATCTGAATTTAATGAATACAGACTTTTATCAATCGCACTTAGAAGCTGGGTGATATATTTATCCATTATTTTCACCAATCGCTAATTCAGCCACTTCTTTTTGTTTCGCCTTTAAACCTTGCAAATCATCAGGCACGATATTCATAAAGCGCAATGTTTCTGTCATAACATTTGAAAATACCGGCGCCGCAACCACACCACCATAGTAATCACCATTATTTGGCTCGTTTATTACAACTACCATTGCGTACTTAGGATTATTTAAAGGCACAACACCTGCAAATATTGAAAGATATTTTTCTTCAGCGTAACCACCGCCTTGTGAAACCTTTACAGTTCCGGTTTTTCCGCCTACTTTGTAACCAGGTACGTTTGCCTTAATTGCCGTACCTCTTGCTGAAGTAACATCATTTAACATGTACTTAATTTGTTGCGCCACAGTAGATGAAACAATACGCTTTTGACTTGTTGGAGACTCTTGCTTTGTTAAAGTTAATGGAACCTGAACACCATCATTAGCCAAGCCAGCATAGGCATGCGCCAACTGTAAGTTTGTTGTAGAAATTCCGTAACCGTAAGACATTGCCGCCTTACCTGCTTTCGACCAGTTATCATAGTGCGCCAACACACCAGACTGTTCACCAGGAAACCCAATATCTGTTGCCGTACCAAAACCTGACTTTTGCAGTATTGACCACAGATTTTCACTTGGCATATTTAGAACAATTTTACTCATGCCAATATTGCTAGACTTTACCAATACAGAACCCAAATCTAGAACACCGTAATTTTTCACATCTTTAATTGGGTAGCCATTTATAACCATTCGACCAGGTGAAGTATTAATACGACTATTCACTGTATACATGCCTGACTCTAATGCTGCAGCCACACCAAAAGTTTTCATCGTTGAGCCAGGCTCAAACACATCAATAATTGCTCTATTTCTAATAGCATGCGTTGATAAGCCAGCTCTATTATTGGGGTTATATGCAGGTTGATTCACAACAGCCAAAACTTCACCTGTCTTAACATCAACAACAGTTATTGAACCCGACTTAGCCTTATGTTTCTCAACGGCCTTCTTTAATTCTTTATAAGCCACATACTGAATACGTTTATCGATACTTAAATATAAGTCACGCCCTTTTTGCGCCGGCTTCAAATACTCAAGCTCTTCGATTACTTCACCCAGTCTATTCCTTAGGACTTTTTTCTTACCTGACTCGCCTTGCAACCAATGCTCATACGCAAGCTCAATACCTTCTTGACCCTTATCATCAATATTTGTCATACCTACAAGGTGAGATGTAACTTCTGCCATTGGATAATATCTTTTATATTGACGCTCGTTAAAAACACCCTTTAATTTTTTATCTGTAACAAGCTTTGCTTTTTCTGGTGGCATTGCTCGTTTAAACACGATGTAACGGTTTTTCGGGTTAGATAAAATCTTATTTTTTACAGTGCCGTAACTTAAACCCAAAGCCTCAGATAAAACTGCAAATTTATCTCTATCTTCCTTTTCATTTAACTTCTCATCAAGAAATAGCTTTGCATCTACAACAATAGAACCTACGGGTGTACTAACCGCCAACAAATGACCATTTCGGTCATAAATAGAACCGCGACTTGCCGCAATAGGATATGTAGCCTGTTGTTTTTTATCCGCCTTACTCTGAAGGTCATCTCCACGCTGAACCTGAAGATCAAATACTCGCCACACCATTACAACCGCAACAGTTATGAATAAAATTACCGCAAAACTCACACGCCATGATTGCGCACTATTAACTGGCTGCTTTCTTATTTTGCGCATCACTCACCACCCAAAATAAAGAATTTCAATTTACCAACATCAGGCGCTTGCATATTCAATTCTTCTACCGCACGCTTTTCTACAATGTTATAACTAGCCATAGCGCCTCGCTCTAAAAGCAAGCGGTCATAATCTGTATTTAAAGCATCAGTATTCTTAACTAGCGATTGCATTGATATAAATAACTGGCGCTTTTTATGTTGACTATAAACAACACTTAGAGCTGTAAAAAATACAGCCGCCATTAAAACAATCATTAATGACAATGACTTAGCGGTCATAGCACAATCTCCGCAACTCTCATCACAGCACTTCTAGCACGGAAATTTTCTTCTAACTCTGCCTCTCCAGCCTTCACGGCTTTGCCGTGCAACTTCATTGGCATAACCTCTTCTTCAGTTTGAGCAATAGGTAAATTTCGAGGCAAGGGCTTTGCACGACTTTGATCACGAAAAAATCTTTTTACAATTCTGTCTTCCAAGGAGTGAAAGGCTATTACCACCAATAAACCGCCAGGCTTTAAAACCTCCATCGATTGCTTTAAAACATTCTCTAAAACTTCAAATTCACGATTAATATAAATACGAATAGCTTGAAAGGTTCTAGTTGCTGGGTGTTTATTCTTATCTCTTTTTTTAGATGCCGCTATAACCGCATCACTCAACTCTTTAGTTGTTTCTAAAGGCTTAACTTCTCGCGCCCAAATAATTTGCTTCGCAATACGGCGTGAGTTTCTTTCTTCGCCATACTCATATATAACATTGGCAATATCTTCCTCTTCAGCCTTATTCAACCAATCTGCCGCCGATTCACCACGCGTATTATCCATACGCATATCTAAGGGGCCGTTATTCATAAAACTAAAGCCGCGCTCCGCATCATCTAACTGCGGAGAAGAAACACCCAGATCCAGCAAGAGACCATCAACTTCTCTTTCCACACCCCATTCCTGAGACTGCGATTGCAAATTCTCAAAAGATGTATGCGCTATAGTGAAATTTTCTTTGTTAGCAAACAATTGATTAGCGTGCTCTACAGCCTGCAAATCTTGATCAAATGCGTATAAATGACCTTCATCATTTAAACTCTTTAGAATCTCTGAACTGTGACCACCACGGCCGAATGTGCCGTCAATATAAATACCTGAAGGTTTAATTTTCAAAGCCTCGATTGACTCATTCAATAAAACCGATATGTGCGATAAGTTTTCCACGCTAGATTACCAGCGTATTCATTGCTTCAGACAACTCTTCATCATCATTAGCTCTTTCTAGCAGAGCCTTATTAGCAGCCAGATACTCTTCTTCACTCCAAAGCTCAAACTTATTCATCATGCCAACCAAAACGGCCTTTTTATCAATACCCGCATGCTCACGCAGACGTGCAGACAGAAGCACTCGACCACTGTTGTCCATTGTTACTTCATCAGCTCCACCAATAAGCAAACGTGTAATATCTCGAGCAAGAGGGTCAAAACTAGGCAGTTGAGCTACTTTCTTCTTAACAAGGTCGAATTCGTTTTCAGGGTACACAAAAAGACAGGTGCCGCGACCCATAGGCTTGGGGTCTAAAGTGATAGCAAGGTCGCCAGCGCACATTTCTTGCAGAGCAGCACGAAGCTTGGCTGGAACAGCCAAACGCCCTTTTGCATCTACCGAAATTGTATAAGTACCGCTAAACATTATTTACCCACTATTACCCACTTCTTCCCACATACTGACACTATAGGAACAAAATGATGTATTTGCAAGCAATATTTCAAGAAAAAATGCTTATTTCACAATGACTTAGATGCGAAATGAGTCATCCCATGTTTTTGCAAAAATTAAGGTTTTAAATTCAAAAACCTACGCCATAAAGCTAGAATTAACTTTAAGTTAAGCGAATTTAAATTAATTTTGAGCTAAAAACAGATAAGCCAGCCAGATAGAATTCAAGCTGAAAATCATACAAAAAGATAATAAAGTGAGTTGGCCGATAAGCCGGGTTCTGTCGTGGACAATCATTCATCTGGGATATGTGTCGCCACACACCTCAAGCAACCTACCCGTAGGCCATGCGGGTCGCACAATGCCTACCTATTTGGTCTTGCTCCAAACGGGGTTTACCCTGCCACTACTGTTACCAGCAGCGCGGTGCGCTCTTACCGCACCTTTTCACCCT
>CAYZLE010000033.1:0-9338 GCA_964479305.1 uncultured Gammaproteobacteria bacterium
TTATTGTTTTGATCAACAATAATAACGGCGCTAGTCATCTTGTCGATAATATATTCATTTAAAAATGTTAAGTTTTTAATGCTAGATGTTTGTTCCGCAGCCAGTTTCTGGGCATCTATAGCGCGTTTATGAACAAGAATAGATAAACTAGCTGATGCAATCAGAGCTAATGCCGAGGTATAGGCTTGTGAGTAGTCAATAAAAAACTCATTATGAACTTGGCCATAATATTCTTGAGCGATTAAACCTATGATACTAACTGCTACGAGGAAGAGGCAGAAGTAAGCGTCTACCAGCAAGCCTGCACTTGCGATAGTCACCAATAAAATAATACTTAAATTATTATTTAAACCACCACTAGTATAAATAATTAAAATGGCAAATACACAATCTATAAATAAAATGGCTTTTAAAGGTAACTTTTTATAGAGAATAACCATCTTTGATAATGCGATAGATAAGATGGTTATGGCTAGGTAAGCGGTTATTGTAAAAGAGAATAGAGCGGTGTTATTAGAGCCTACAAATGCATTGAATTCAGCAAAGTGAAGGCCAAAAAGAATAGCAATTAATAATAAGCGGTATAGGTTTAATATGCGTAAACCAGAACGTACCGGCAGGCCGCTAGCCCCTACTGCATTACTATCAACTGTCATTTTGTTCTTTTAACCATAAATCTTGATGCTCAGGGCAACAAAAATTTTTATCACCATGTTTAATGGCTTCGCTTGCTGGGATATGAGTTTGGCAATAGTCACAAGCTAACATTTTTTCGTGCTTGCTTACTTTTTCAGTTTGATTATTTTGTAGTAAAGCTAGTACCGTTTTTTTAAGAATAAAATAAACTAAGCTAACAGCGATAAATATAATAATGAAACGCATCATGATTCTCTCCAATTCCCTATTAATTTGCCATTTCTAAAAACTGAGTGCTTGGCTAGGGTTTCTTTGCCATTTTTGTTGGTATAGGTGACAATATACACTCTATTTAATAACTGATCTTTACATGTCTAATTCAAACGCAATAAGTCAACAAAATATACGTGTCGCCCTTATTCAATGTAACCCTATTGTAGGCGCAATTACTCAAAATACGCAACTGGTTAAAGAGCTAACAGAAAACTGCTTAGCGTCTCATGAGCCCGATATTGTGGTGTTTCCAGAGTTGACGATTACGGCTTACCCACCTGAAGACTTACTCTATAGAGAAGGTTTTGTAGAAGGGGCGGTTAAAGCCTTAGATGAACTACTTGATTTGAGTTACAAAACGAGAATTATTGTGGGTGTGCCATTAAGAGAAGATGGCAAACTTTATAATGCTGCTTGTCTTTTATGGCAGGGTGATAAACAGTTTTATAAAAAACGTGAGCTCCCTAATTATGGCGTTTTTGATGAGAAGCGTTATTTTACTGCAGGTGACGATGCGCTAGTTTTTGAATGTAAGGGCCGAGATATTGGTATTTCAATTTGTGAAGATATTTGGTTTTCTACTAGCATGCAAAAAGCATCAGAGTTAGGTGCTCAATGCATGATTAACCTAAACGCTTCGCCTTACCACGAAACAAAACAAGCCTTACGTACTAACACTTTAGAAAAACGTATTGATGAGAATGCAATACCTATTTTTTATGTGAATCAAATAGGTGGGCAAGATGAAATTGTATTTGATGGTAATAGCGTTGTTTTAGATGAGCATAAAAATATAGTGGCGCAAGCCCCTTCGTTTGAAGAGGCAACACTAGTTGTAGATTGGCAAGAAAATGGAGAAATCAATCAGGTTTCTTCTCACGAGATAGCCAGTGACTCATTAGGCTTGTTATACAGCGCCTTGGTACTTGGTATTAAAGACTATATAACTAAAAATGGCTTTAGTAAGGTGGCTTTAGGCTTGTCGGGCGGTATTGATTCAGCATTAACGCTTACCTTAGCAGCAGATGCTTTAGGTGGTGAAAATGTAAAGGCGATAATGATGCCTTCGGAATATACTTCGCAAATTAGCCTAGATGATGCGGCTGCTATTGCTGATAACTATGGTGTTGATTACGATATTATTTCTATTGCGCCGATGCGCGATGCTTTTACCGATAGCCTAGCACCACTTTTTGAAGGCTTAGCTGAAGATACGACTGAAGAGAACATTCAGGCTCGTATTCGAGGTCTGTTGTTAATGGCCGTTTCTAATAAGACAAATTGTTTAGTGCTGGCAACAGGTAACAAAAGCGAAATGGCTGTGGGCTATGCAACTTTATATGGTGATATGTGTGGTGGCTTTGCACCACTAAAAGACGTGAGTAAAATCTTGGTTTATGAACTATCTAATTGGCGCAATGAAAATGCCCATTTATTTAGTGACAAGCCTCAGCTTATTCCCGAAAGAATTATTACGCGTGAACCGTCTGCAGAGCTGAAGCATGATCAAACAGATCAAGACAGTTTGCCGCCTTACGAAATACTCGATGCTATTTTAGAAAAGTATATTGAAGAACATAAGTCAGTAGCAACTATTGCCAGCGAAGGCTTTGATGAACAAACAATTAAAGATATTGTAAAACGTGTTGACCTTAATGAGTATAAACGACGCCAGTCAGCACCAGGCGTGAAAATCACTAAGAATGCTTTTGGTCGAGAAAGACGCTACCCAATTACGTCGGGTTACAGAAGAGATCAAGAACTTAAAGCTAAGGCTAAATAATATAACCTTAGCTGTGTTTTCATTTTGGAAATTTAAAGCTTATTGGTTAATATCAATAATGCTGTCTACTTTAGTGGCTAGGTCATCTAAGCCTAATTTGGTATAAGACTTTTTCAACAATGCTAAAGCGCTACGCGCAGACTGTGTGTTTGGGTAGCTTTCGATAACATGTTGAGCTCGGTTTGCAGATGCTACGTATTGTTTACGCGCATAATAAAACTCGGCAATTTGTTGCTCGCTTTTAGCAATAGTGGTGTGAATAAAACGTAGGCGTTGAGCGCTATCTTCGGCATAGATACTATTTGGGAATCTTTCTAGCACTTCAGCAAATGCGCTATAAGCTAATTTCAGCGTATCTACGTTGTAGTCTTCGCGCTTAGGCTTAGACCAGCGGTCGAATAAACCTTTTTTGTCACTTTGTTGAATAATGCCTTTCATGTATAAAACGTAAGCCGTTTTCTCATGGTTTGGGTTAAAGCGCATAAAGCGATCAGCCTGGTTGATTGCATCGCTAGGCTGCGAAAATTTATAGTAAGCGTAAATTAAGTCTAGCTGTGCTTGTTGAGTATAGGCGCTAAATGGAAAGCGCGACTCTAGTTGTCCAAATAGCTCAATAGAACCTTCAAAGTCACCAACATTCATATTGTCTTTAGCGCGTCTATATATTGAACGTGCTTTTTCATTTTCTTGAACTTTAACGTCGCCTTTGCTTGAGCAGCCACTGACGACTAGGGCAGAACTACTAAGAAACAGGCAGATAAGTAAATGTTTGGCAAAATATTTCATAAATTCTAATGATGATGTTTCAAAAAAAGAGCATTGTAGCGTAAACTACTAAAGCTGAGACCTTTTTTAGTCGTCTTAGTTCCTTTTTAAGTATTTCCAGTGAAGTTTCTTATTTTATGGCAGTTGAACACACCCAGCACGAATTCACCGTTGAGCTTGCATCGCAAGGTCGTCGAGTTGATAAATTTTTAGCCGAAACCTTTACAGAGCTGTCGCGTAGCCGTTTGCAGCAGTGGATTAAATCCGGCGATGTGCTGGTTAATGGCAAAGTAGAAGCTAATAAACATAAGTTGCAAATTGGTGATGTCGTAAAAGTAAATGTGCCTGAAATGCAGCCAGAAGTACGCACCCTGGCTGAAGATATTCCTTTGGACATTGTCTACGAAGACGATCAGCTAATTGTAGTCAATAAACCTGCAGGTTTAGTGGTGCACCCAGCCGCAGGTAATCCAGCAGGTACAATGCAAAATGCTTTGCTGCATTTGTATCCAGATTTAGCCAAGCTACCTCGTGCGGGTATTGTTCATCGTTTAGATAAACAAACATCTGGTCTATTAGTTATTGCACGAACATTAGAAGCGCATAAATCACTCGTTGACCAACTTCAAGCTAGAACTGTATCACGTCAATATGACGCGATTGTTTGTGGCGACATTATTTCTGGTGGCACTATTGAGGCTGATATTGGTCGTCATCCGGTTGATCGTAAAAAAATGTCGGTGCGTCAAGTAGGTGGTAAAGAGGCGATTACGCATTACCGAGTTAAAGAACGTTTCGAATCACATACGCATGTAACGGTTAAATTGGAAACCGGTCGTACTCACCAAATTAGAGTACATATGGCACATAAGAATTTACCTTTATTGGGTGATCCTGTTTATGGTTCGCGCTTACGTTTACCTAAAGGTGCAAGCGATGAAACATCAGCCGTTATTCGTGGTTTTAAACGACAAGCATTGCACGCAGCGAATTTATCTTTAATACACCCAAGTACTAAAGAAGAAATTTCATGGTCTGCCGAAGCGCCTGAAGATATGCAAACCTTAATTGCTGCACTACGAGCAGATTTGTAGTTTGGCAATTATTTTCCCAGAATGGAAAGTAGCGCCTAATGTACGTTGTGCTATAAGCACAAGAGACTCAAGCCAAGTTAGTACTTTGCATGCTCCAGAGTATGCAAATAATAATTTAGGTTCACATGTTGGCGATAATAATGATGCTGTTACAGCCTCCCGCCAACACTTAACAGAAACATTACATTTAAAGTCTAAACCTGTTTGGCTAAACCAAGTGCACGGTACAGACGTTCAAATTTTATCTTCGGATTCACAAAGTACTTTAGCGTCAGCCGATGCCGCTTACACAAACGAAGTTAATCAAGTTTGTACGATTATGACGGCCGATTGCTTGCCCATATTGCTCGCCAGCACTGATGGTAAAGAAGTGGCCGCTGTGCATGCAGGTTGGCGTGGCTTATTAGATGGTGTAATTGAAGCAACGATTAAACAATTTGCTTCGAAAGATATTCAGGTTTATTTAGGCCCTGCGATAAGCCAAAAGAACTTCACTGTGGGTAAAGAAGTTTACGATTTGTTTCTCGCTCATTCGTGTGATGCAAAAAAAGCATTTATACCGAGTGAGAATGAAGCTGAAAAATATTTACTCGATATTTACTTGTTAGCTAAGCAAAGGTTACAGGTAATCGGCATTACTGATATAAGTGGTGGTGGCTACTGTACTTATGATGAAGAACGTTTTTATTCATACAGAAAAGCTTGTCACCAAGGCGATGGACGCACGGGCAGAATAGCCAGTTTAATTTGGATTGAAAGTTAGCAAAACTAGGATATAGTCTAGCCGGAATATAGCCTAGCCGGGATAAAGCCTAATCAGGATAAAGTTAGAACTAAATAATTCTCAACTTGTTTTCTATACTGCCTGTATAGCCGTTAGCGCAATTGTATAAACAATATCTTCAACTAAAGCACCACGTGATAAATCGTTTACTGGCTTACGCAAGCCTTGCAACATAGGGCCAATACTCACTACCGATGCACTTCTTTGTACAGCCTTGTAGGTTGTATTACCCGTATTTAAATCTGGGAAAATAAATACAGTCGCTTTACCTGCTACAGGGCTGTTAGGTGCTTTTTTAGCGGCAACCGATGCAACGCTCGCTGCATCATATTGTAGTGGTCCGTCAATAATTAAGTCTGGACGTTTTTCTTGCGCAATACGAGTGGCTTCACGCACCTTGTCTACATCTGAGCCTGCACCTGATTGCCCCGTAGAGTAACTAATCATCGCAATTCTAGGCTCTACACCAAAGGCTGCAGCCGAATCGCCAGATTGAATAGCAATATCTGCTAGTTGTTCTGATGTTGGGTCTGGGTTAATGGCGCAATCACCATAAACCAAAACTTGCTCGGGTAAGCACATAAAGAAAATAGATGAAACTAATGCGGCATCAGGTTTTGTTTTAATTAACTGCAAAGCAGGGCGAACAGTATTGGCGGTTGTGTTAATTGCGCCAGATACTAGACCATCAACTTTATCTAAAGCTAACATCATTGTGCCAAGTACAACCGGATCTTCCAGTTGGGCTTCCGCCATTGGCTCTGTTAAACCTTTGTGTTTACGTAGTTCAACCATAGGTTCAATAAAATCGTTAACCACAGCTTTAGGGTCAATAATTTCTAATGACTCTGGCAGTGTTACGCCTTGAGCTTTGGCGACCGACATTACGGTTTCGGGCTTGCCTAGTAATACGCAATTCGCAATATCGTGCTTTTGGCAATAAGCAGCTGCTTTAATTGTGCGAGGCTCTTCACCTTCTGGTAATACAATACGCTTGTTAGCGGCATTGGCACGTTGCACTAATGAGTAGCGGAAAGCGGGTGGTGATAAGCGCGCTTCGTGTTTAATTTGAGCGCGTTCTTTTAACCAAGCCGCGTTAATATTTACAGCAACCGTATCCATTACACCTTCCATGCGCATTGGATCATCGCTTGGTACTTCAATATCCATGTCATCGAGTTCTTGAGCGGTATTAAAGGTGTTGTAAGGACTTAATAAAATTGGCAGGCCACTTTGTAAAGCCGGTTCGCACAGTTTCATAATGCTTTCATCTGGTTGCATGTTGCCTGTTAGCAATAAGCCAGCTAGAGGAATGCCGTTCATGGCGGCTAATGATACAGCCATTATTATGTCTTCGCGGTCACCAGGAGTGACAATTAATGTGCCAGGGGTAAGTGTATGGGCAATGTTGCGAACGGTACGTGCACAAATAGAAATAGTTTGAATGCGACGCGTGCTGAGTTCGCCTTCGTTAATAATTTCTGTTTGTAAGTAATGATGAATATCTAATACGCGTGGCGCATTAAGTTTTGCTTGCCACGGCAATAAGCCCAAAGGTTTAAATGTAGTATCAGAAAAAACACTAAGCTCATTTAACGGTGTAATAGTTAAATTGTTACTGGAGTTATCTTCTGTTTCATTCGATAAAATTTCAAAGGGTTTTGTTGGGCCTGCTGGCTCGCCAATTTTATTAATGATACAACCAATTACACGGTCGTCTTCTAAACCACCAAATAAACTAGCTGTTCTACGAATTCTGTTATTCAAGCGTTCTGTAGTCGCTTCACCTTGTGCGCCAACTAAAATAACATCGCAATTAAAAGTACGTGCCATTTGTACGTTTAGTTTCATAATGAAGTTATCTTGAGCCGTAGGGGCTAAGCCTTCTACAATCATTACATCGCAGTCTTTACTACTTTCTTCAAATACTTCAATGATCTCTTCCATCAATTGATCATCAAGGTGTTGCTCCATTTTTTGTTGCGCATACTCAAGCAGCAAAGGTTTGGCAGGTTGAATGCCCATAATAGAATTAAGCAAAGTCGTTGAGCGTTCAGGTCCTTTGTAAGGGTCTGCTTCACTAGCATTACGTTGTTCAATTGGCTTGCAGAAACCTACACGAACACCCACTTGGTCCATTGCACGAACTAGGCCTAAACAAACCGATGTAAGACCTACACTAGGGCCTGTTGGAGCTACAAAATATATATATGCCATGATGGATTACGTCCTTATATTAAGTCCAGTGTGTCTTGAGCAATCATCCACTCTTCTTGCGTAGCAATTGCAAGAGCTGGAGTGGAATTTGGAGAGGTAATAATACCTTCGTTTCCGCGAATATTTTTTTCGTTACGTTCTTTGTCTACTTTAAAACCAAAAATAGCTAAGTGCGACAAAGTTTGCTCACGAATGTTAGCTGCATTCTCACCAATACCGCCTGTAAAGACTAAGGCATCAATGCGGCCAAGAGGCGTAGCTAAACCTGCAATAGACTTGGCTAGTTTATAACAAAACACGTCTATGGCTAATTGGGCTTTGGTATTACCGTTTTCAGCAGCATCGCAAAGTGTTCGCATGTCATTGCTTAATTCCGAAATGCCTAATAAACCACTTTCTTTATTTAGAATACTAGTGACTTTTTTAAGGTCGCAATTTAATTCGTTGGCTAAAAATTGATGAATGCTAGGATCAATGTCGCCTGAGCGAGTACCCATCAATAAACCTTCAAGCGGTGTTAAGCCCATTGTAGTGTCAACACTTTTACCGTTAAGTACAGCGCTTGCACTACAGCCGTTACCTAAGTGAGCGGTAATAATCGCTGACTCTTCATAAGGCTTCTTAATATAGTGTGCAGCCGCCTCTGAAACAAAGCGGTGGCTAGTGCCATGAAAGCCATAACGGCGTACGCCATACTTTTCGTAGTACTCATAAGGCAGGCCGTAAATAAATGCCGCTTCAGGTAATGTTTGGTGGAAGGCTGTGTCAAAAACTGCCACCTGAGGTAGCTTTGGAAATTGCTTACTTAGAATATCTATACCTAGCAAATTAGCTGGGTTGTGCAAAGGAGCTAGATGGCTACAAGACTCAATTTTTTTATAAACTTCATCATCAATAATAACCGAACCAGAGAAGTACTCACCACCGTGTACAACACGATGCCCAATAGCCGTTAAATTGCCTTCTAGAAGTTTTGCTTGGTTAAGCTGCGATATGATGCTTTCAATGGCTACAGTATGTTCTGCGTTGCCTAAAGATAATTCGATTCTAGGACGGTCTTGTTGGCGCCATGTAATGCTTGCATCGTAGTCGCCTAGTTTTTCAGCTAAGCCCGAAGCGAGTTCGTTTTTGTTGTTGTCAAATAATGAAAATTTAACAGACGAACTGCCACAGTTAATAACTAAGATTTGTTGCCTTGACATAAATATTGAGCCTAATAAAGAATAGATAAAGTGTGGCTGCTATTATGCCTAAAGATTTAGGCTTGTAGTGTGACAATTTGTATAAAGATTTATCTTTATTATTATTTGCGTCAACTAAGAGCGTAAGAACCGAATTGGAACATCTTTATGCTTAAAAAGAGGGCATAAAATAAGGCCTGCAATAAAGCCACCAATGTGAGCACCAAAGGCAACACCGCCACCTTCTTTGCCCATGGCAAGAAATGCTTGGCCTAGTTGTAATGCTATCCAACCCAGTAAAACCCACTTAGCTTTTAATTGAAATGTTTTTAGGTAGAAAACAATAGGTACTAAAATAGTAATCTTGGCTTTAGGATATAGCAACAAATAAGCGCCCAATATGCCAGAGATAGCGCCACTTGCACCGACCATAGGTATGGTTGATGTGGTGTCGCCAAGAGCATGCGCAAGAACCGCTACTAAACCACACAATATATAAAAAATAATAAACTTAATATGCCCCATGGCATCTTCAATATTATTACCAAAAATCCAAAGGTAGAGCATGTTGCCAATTAAGTGCATCCAACCGCCATGTAAAAACA
>CAYZLE010000034.1:0-9257 GCA_964479305.1 uncultured Gammaproteobacteria bacterium
GAAAGAACCAATTTGTAAGTAGTATTTAACATTACTTTTTTGTTCGGTTTGTTTAGGCTGTGCTTGGGCAGGCGCTTGATTAGATGCAGGAGCGTCTGTTGATTGTTTTATTTTTTGTTCTTTAGGCTCATCTTTAGAAGGTGCTTTGGGAATGATTAATTCGGCATCACGTAATTTATCGTAAAACTCAAATTCAACTTTGGCTTCTTTAGGAACTTCTATTTTGTCAGTTGCGGCTTTTAACGAATCTTTAAGTTCCTGACGTGTTTGTTCAGGTGTCACTTCAATGCTAGGTTGTTTGCTAAGGTAAACTAAAAATGCCACGAACAAACCAATGGCTAGGCCAGCCATTAAGTAAATCCAAAGAGAGAGTTGTTTGTTAGCCATATTTTTTTACATGTTCTCAGGTGCAGAAACACCAACAATTTTCAGGGCGTTAGCTAATACATGGCGAACGGCTGTAATTAAAGCAAAGCGCGCATCGCGTAAATTATTATCGTCAACAATAAACTGGTGAGCATTGTAGTAACTATGAAATGCATTCGCCAGGTCACGTAGGTAATAAATTATTTGATGTGGCTCGTAAGACTTGGCGGCACTTTCAACTGTGTGCTGGTACTTGCTTAGCAGTTTAATTAAATCAGCTTCGTGCTCGCTATCTAATAAGCTTAACTGCGCTAAGCCATTCTCTTGGTTGTAAGTATGACCCTCAGCTTCAAGTTTACGTGCAGCACTACATACGCGCGCATGTGCATACTGCACGTAGTAAACAGGGTTGTCGTTTGATTGTGACTTGGCTAACTCTAAGTCAAAGTCCATGTGCTGTTCTGATTTGCGCATGGCATAAAAGAAGCGTGTAGCATCATTACCTACTTCGTTACGTAATTCGCGCAGTGTTACGAACTGGCCAGAACGGGTAGACATGGCGACTTTTTCAGTGCCTCTATATAGATTGGCGAACTGTACTAATAGAATAGTCAGTTTGTTTTCATCGCAACCCAATGCTGTTAACGCAGCTTTAACACGCGGAATGTAGCCGTGGTGGTCTGAGCCCCAAATATTAATAATTGAATCGTAGCCACGATTGTATTTGTTTAGGTGGTAAGCGATGTCCGATGCGAAGTAGGTCATTAAACCGTTGTCACGTTGAACAACACGATCTTTTTCGTCACCAAAGTCTGTGCTTTTAAACCATAGCGCGCCGTCTTTCTCGTATAGGTGGCCTTTGTCTTTTAGTATGTCTAAACACTTTTGAATACTTTGGTCGCTAACTAATGAGCGCTCAGAAAACCATGTTTGGTAGTTTAGGCCAAACTCGAGTAGGTCTTCTTTAATATCAGCAAGAATGCCATTTAAAGCTGTGCTAAAAACAATTTCGTAATCGTCGGCGCTTAATAAGGTTTTGGCTTTTGAAATAAGCGCATCTATATACACTTCTTTATCGCCACCTTCGCTTTCATCTTTAGGTAAGTCAGCTAAAACAGTTTCTACTGGGTGTGCAAATTGATTTTTATGGTCGGCAAATAATGTGGCCGCAATATCTTTAACGTATTGGCCTTGATAGCCGTTAACTGGGAAAGTAATGCCTTGCTCACAACATTCTAAATAACGTAACCATGTACTTGTAGCAAGAATGTCCATTTGGCGGCCGGCATCATTTACGTAGTACTCGCGGCTAACATCATAGCCCGCTTCTGCAAGTAGGTCCGAAAGGGCTTGGCCATAAGCAGCGCCACGGCCGTGACCAACATGTAAGGGGCCGGTTGGGTTTGCTGATACAAACTCAATATTTACGCTTTTACCTTTACCGAGTTCAGTTTTACCAAAGTTTGCACCTTGGCTTAGTATGTTCTTTACTACGGCATTGCTAGCATCAGAATTTAAGAAAAAGTTAATGAAGCCTGGGCCGGCAATTTCTACTTTGCTGATGTCGTCATTTTTACCTAGTGCTGCAACAATTTTTGCAGCTAAGTCGCGTGGCGACATGCCCGCTTTTTTGCCCAGCATCATAGCGATGTTACAGGCAAAATCACCGTGTGATTTATCTTTGGTGTGCGTCAACTGTATGTTGATATTGCTAGTGTCGTCACTGCTAAGCACGTCGTCTTTAACAAGTTCTAGGAGTGCGTTTGTAATATGTTGGCTAATGACGGTTTTCAATGCAATTTTCGCTATAGTGATCTAAAAGCAAATTTTAACATGGCTTACAAAGAGATGGACTGTATTTAGTGGCAAAAACCGAGGCCGTAAAACGAAAAAGGCCGCTTTTATATCAGCGGCCTTAATTATTTTTGCTTTCTTTCTAAATTATGTTCAATATTATTGGAAAAGTAGTTTTAAGGCATCTGGGTTAGATTTTTTAGTATCCATTTTGCCAATACAGTCAGCAGTTTCAACCATGCCGGTATTTAGAGTGAGCAAATGTTTTAATGCCATGCATGCACCAAATGCAGCGCCTACTTTTTTAGCGTTTCCTGAACTGATTGAACCGCCAGTTTGCTTAACAGATTGATCAAGGCACACTTGATTTAGAGGTTGTAGGACTGCGCTACACTGTTGCTGAGTGATGTTGTAACAGCCTGTGTATTGTGGCTCGGCACATAAGATATTGTGACCATTTTTAGCAATTTTTTCGCTCAAGATTTTAGATACCATTTGGTCAGCAGCTGAAAGTTCGCTTGAATTAGTTTGCTTAACGGGTGCTGGTGCCGGAGGAGTCGGGGTTTCTTTAGTTGCAGTTGAAGCACAAGCACTAAGGAATACAGCTAACAACAAATAAGTTATGGTTTTCATAAATTGTCCTAGGTTTGGAAATAGTTATTTTTTAACAATATAACAGATGAGAAATATATATGTGCCTGAGGTAAAAGTATTCGGATAAAAGGCTAGGTATTACTGACTAAATAAAGCTTGGTTTATATACTTAGAAAATATCAGTCGGATCTATATCAATAGACCAACGCACATTGCGAGCTTGCTTTTGTAGTGCTTTGTTTTGTTTAAGCTCATTATTAATAAGTGTAATGGCATGGTGTAAGTCTTTGCGGTTTTCGTTTTGAAGGGATAATTGTGCTCGATAGCGGCCTGCGCGCTTTTCCATTGGTGCTGTTGCTGGGCCTAATATGTCGATAGGCATATGCTTTATTAGAGCGGCCAAGCTAGATAGGTAGCGTAAAGCATTACTTTGTATAGGCGATTCTGCTCGAATAATAGCGCTATGCCCAAAGGGTGGGAGTTTAGCTGCGAGTCTTTGAGAAAGTGCTTCTTCACTAAAAGCGTTAAAGCCCTGTTTTATCAATGTCATTAGAAGAGGGTGGTCAGGCATAGCAGACTGAATAATGACTTTTCCGGGCTTTTCACCGCGCCCCGAGCGCCCCGCAACTTGCACGATGAGTTGCGCCATATATTCAGGGCCACGGTAATCTAGGCTGTATAGGCCTTGATCAATATTGACTAAACCCACTAAGGTTACATTGGGGAAGTCATGGCCTTTCGCTAACATTTGTGTGCCAATTAAAATTTGTGCTTTGCCATCCCGTATAGATTTTAAATGATCTTCTAGTGCACCTTTTCTTCGAGTTGTGTCACGGTCAATGCGAATGCAATTGTAGTCAGCAAAGTGGCGCTCTAGTTCTTCTTCTAACCTTTCGGTACCGCTCCCAACTGGAACAAGGTTTTCGCTATTGCAGCTGGCACAGTTAGATGGTTTACGGCATTCATAGCCACAGTGGTGACAAACAAGCTGTTGCTTTTTATCGTGGTAGGTCAGTTTGGCGTCGCAGCGATGGCAATGAAAAATAGCCTTGCAGTCACCACACATTAAGGTAGGTGAGAAGCCGCGCCTATTTAAGAAGAGTAAAACTTGTTCGCCTCGCTCTAAATGCGCCTGCATATCCTCAATAAGCGTTGGCGTTAAGCTTTCGTGGTTGCGTAAGAAGCCTGAGTCTACAACGCTGATTAATGGCGGTTTAGCCTTACCAGCCCTTTTATTTAGCGTTAAGTACTCGTAACGGCCTTGTTTGGCATTTTGTAAGCTTTCAAACGAAGGCGTTGCAGAGCCAAGTACAATAGGGATATTGAGTATATGGGCACGATAAATCGCGCAGTCTCGCGCATGGTAGCGGAAACCGTCTTGTTGTTTAAAGCTTTGGTCGTGTTCTTCATCAACAATAATAAGGCCTAAATTTTTGAAAGGCGTAAATAAGGCAGAACGAGTGCCAATAAGTACATCAATTTTGCCTTCATTGGCGTCTTGCCAAATTAATATACGTTCACCATCACTTAAAGCCGAGTGTAGACAAGCTACTCGATTGCCAAAACGCTTACTGAAACGTTGAACGGTTTGAGGTGTTAGACCAATTTCAGGTACGAGTAGTAGACATTGTTTATCTTGTTTTAGGGCCGACTCTACTATTGATAAGTAAACTTCAGTTTTACCGCTACCAGTAATGCCATGTATAAGAAAGGTATGGTGCTCATTTTCTTTGGCGATAATGGCCTTAACCGCAAGTTCTTGCTCATCGTTAAGCTTAAATTCTGATGCAATTGTTTCAGACTTGGTTTGTACGGGTGTAGTTACTTCTACATAGCCAAGTTCCACCAGGCGCTTTATAGATGCTCGCCAATCATCAAGACGACTATTGAGAGTGATCGCATCCATTGCTTGCTCTGCTAGTAATCTAAGTACTTTTTGCTGTTTAGGGGCTCGTTTTAAACTATCTAGGTCTACAGTTAAGCCCTTTTCTGTCAGTTGCCACACTTGTGGTGTGGGCAGTTGCATGGGTTTAATGCGTCTTAAGCCTGCAGGTAGAGCCGTTTCGGCAGCTTGCCCAATAGGGTAATGATAGTAATTGGCTGCCCATTTGAGTAATTGCAGCACATCATCAGATACTTTGTGTTCGGGCAAAACAGCAGCAATGCCTTTAAGTTTATTTTGGGCGAGACTGCTAGTCGCATTCACTTCCGTAATAATGCCTACTTTTTGACCCCGTTGAAAAGGCACGACTACACGCATGCCTACCTCAACACGGTCTGCGAACTCTTCGGCTAAATAGTCTAAAGGTTCTGGAAATGGGCTTGCAACGGCTACTTTTATAATCACTTGAGTTAATGCTAATAAAAAAGCCAGTTTAGCGAATAAACACCCGTATTTGTCTTTTCCTGCCTAAAATAGTCAAAAATATTGGGTCCTTTTAGTGCAGTGTTTAAAGGTGATACTTAAAGTGATTTCTACACAAAGTTAGCTAAGCTCTTGTCGCACTTTGTCAAAAAAATGTTTTCCACAGAAGCTGTGGATAAGTCTGTGCATTAAGCATTAAAAAACGAATTTTTCAGGGTATTTATTACACTTTTGTTATAGTGGTTAAAAAATAACCACTTGTATATTTCCATTAAAATCAATAACTTATGAATGTCAATATGGTTTATGTAGATTTTTTGTTTTTTTTTCATTTTTTTTTGGAAAATCACCAATTTTGTGTATAAAACATAAAAAAAAGACCTTGTAAACATTTTTTTGAACTTTTTTGTCAACCAATTTTTAACTTAATGCGTTAATACGTAAAGCCTAAATTTAGGCTATTTATCGTGCATTTTGTCGACAAAATATGACTAAATGTAAATTAACTGATTAAATATAGTACGATTAGTGAAATTGACAGAAATAGCCAAAAATATGGGCAAACTAATAAAATGACGGTAAATTCAACACGAAGCTTACTAAATAGCTTTTTGGCTGAAAAAGAGCAGCGAGCACTTCGTATGGCTGAATTTGCAGTTGGCAGCCGCGATGATGCTTTCGATATAGTGCAAGATGCCATGATTCGCTTTGCTACTCGCTATACAAAGAAACCGCAAAATGAATGGGCGCCCCTATTTTATAGAGTGCTGCAAAGCCGTATACAAGACTATTTTAGAAAATCGTCAGTAAAAAATAAGTATTTTGCTTGGTTACCTCGTTTTGATGACGATGATGACTCCGTAGACCCGATACAACAAGCGGGTGACTACGAGGCAATTAGCCAAGAACGTATTATAGATAGTGAAGCTCATGCTCAGCAGATTAGCCACGCAGTGAGCCAATTGCCAGAAAGGCAGCAACAAGCATTTTTGTTGCGATGCTGGGAAGGCTTAAGTACGAAAGAAACAGCGCAAGCAATGGAATGTAGTGAAGGTAGCGTGAAAACACATTATTCACGCGCATTACAACAATTAAAGAAAACACTTAAAGGTGCATACGAACAGCTCAGTGATCATGTAGTGAGCGAGGCATAGATATGAACAATAAACCCGTAAATGACTTAATAGTAGACTTTGAAGACGAAAGCAGAATAGATGCCTACACGACATCACGTCTTAGGCAGGCGCGTGAAGCGGCTTTAGATGCTTATGATAAGAAGCATTCTGGTTCTCTTTTGAATAGGTGGTCTATGCCTATGCCAGCGGCATTTGCCTCTGTTGCCTTAATGGCTTTGGCTTTTGTGGCGGTAATTAACGTTAAACAAACGGAATCTAGTGAGTATCAGCAGATTGTGAATGAAATATTAATAGACGACTCTATTGCTAACGCACTGGTTACCGAAGAGATCGATATGGATTTTTATGAAAATATCGAATTTTATGATTGGTTAAATGAAACAGACCAAGGTTAAATCCAAAATGAAATGCTTATATCATTATATAGTTAAAGCTTTAGCACCGGTTTTATTGGCTCTAACAGCTTGTGTGCTCCCGATAACTTTGCAAGCCCAACCATGGGAGGCTTTGTCTCCAGAAAGGCAAGAGCAGTTATCGCCTTTGCTAAATACTTGGCCGCAGCTTTCGCCAAAACAAAAACGTAAAGCGATTAAACGCGCAGACCGTATGATGAATATGTCGCCTGAACGCCAAGACCAAGTGCAAAGTCGTATGCAGCGTTTTAACGAACTTACGCCAGAGAAACGCCAAAAGCTCATTAAGGGTTTTAAACGCTTTAAAGATATGTCGCCTGAGCAGCGCAAGGCTTTACGCCAAAAATGGCAAACACTATCGCCTGAAGAAAAAGCCTTAATTCGAGGAAATCAATAAAACTGTCAACCAATGTGATTTAACAAGCGTTAAGTATTTAAGCAAAGCATAAAGAGGCTTAAATATGAAAACATTAATTAAATTACTATCAGTACCCGTTATTGCAGCGGTGGCAACTTTAACACCATTGTCGGCAATGGCCGATAAAGGTGACAAACACCATACGCATAAACAAATCATTGTAAGTTCAGATAAGGCTAATAAGAAAGGCAAATATTTGAGTAATAAACACCCGGCTAATAAGCACGGTTACTACTCTCATTACGATCGTCCACATTATGACCGTCGCTACGACAGACATTATCGCCCTAACTATTACCCGGCTTATAACAGACCAAGGCATCCGCGAAATTGCGATGTACATGTGACATACGAATACCACCGTCACAATGGTCATTATCGTAACGAACATGTTTACCGCCACGACTACAGGCAAGACCGCAGAGAACATAGACGTGAGCACCGACATGAGCATAGGCAAGACCGTCGTCATAATGCTTACCACACCAATTATCAATTGCGACCAACAGGTCCAGCGGTTCGCTTAAATGGCAGTATTGTTTTAGCGAAGTAAAAAGTTTCTGAGGAGGAACAGGATTAGGCAGCTTAGGCTGCCTTTTTTTGTATGTAAAACTTCGTTAATTAAATACACATAAGATTGATTGTTAACCTTATATTCGGTACGGTGTTATCTTCATACTTTGGAGAGAGTCACATGATTAAAAAACTAGCAATACTGGCCGGCGTATTAATGCTTTCAGGCTGTGGTATCAACAACATTCCAACATTCGATGAGGCAGCAGTTGCCGCATGGAGTGAAGTGCAAAACCAATATAAACGTCGTGCAGACTTAATACCTAATTTAGTGAAAACAGTTCAAGGTTCAGCTGACTACGAACGTGGCACACTTAAAGAAGTCATTGACGCGCGTGCAAAAGCAACGCAAACAACTTTGCCAGAAAGTGCTTTAAACGATCCTGCGGCTTTTCAAAAGTTTCAAGCTGCGCAAGATGGTCTATCTTCAGCCCTTTCTCGTTTAATGGTGGTTGTAGAGCGTTATCCTGACTTAAAAGCGAACCAAAACTTCTTACAGCTTCAATCTCAAATTGAAGGTGCTGAGAATAGAATCGCTGTTGCACGCCGCGACTATATTGGCGCTGTAAGAACATTGAATACAGAAATTAGAACTTACCCAGGTAAATTATGGCACTCGTTCTTGCATTCTGAAGTTCAACCAAAAGAGCAGTTTACGGTTGAGCCAGAAGCAATGGTAGTTCCAGAAATCGAATTTAAATAGATCTAGCCTGTTAGGTTCATGAGACTATACTCTCTACTATTACTGTTAGGCATGAGCATTTTTGCTCATGCCCAGCAGTTTCCTCAGCTAACGGGGCGAGTTGTTGATAACGCTAATATGTTATCGGCAGAAACGCGCCGCCAACTCACAACACTTCTAGAAGAGCACGAAAATACAACGAGCAACCAAGTTGTAGTTGTAACCATGCCCACTATAGATGGCTATGAAATATCTGACTACGGATATAAATTAGGTAGGCATTGGCAAATTGGGCAGGCTGAAAAAGATAATGGCGCTTTATTATTAGTTGCCAAGCAAGAACGTAAAATAAGAATAGAAGTTGGTTATGGTCTAGAGGGCGCATTAACCGATGCCCTAAGTAGCCAAATTATTCGCAATGAAATATCCCCTTTATTTAAACAAGGTAAATTTGACGAAGGCATAGTGGCCGGCACGCAATCAATGCTGAATGCTATTAAAGGTGAATACACGCCTTCAAAAACAGACCGTGGTGAAGGTGCCGATAACATCGACAAAATTGTACCTTTCGTTTTGTTTGGTGCTTTCGGTGGGCAGTTTTTAGCGGCTCCTTTTATGGCTAGGCGTCGAAATACAGGCCGAAATACAGGTCGTAATGCTAAAGGTGAAAAAGAAAAAGATAGTAAGCAGTCAATGAAAACATTGGCCCTTAGTGGTGGTACAGGCCTGTTAACAGGTGGTATTGCGACTTTCATATTAGCCTCAGCGGGCTTAGGTATTATCGCGGGTGTTGGTGCCGCATTATTATCGTTGTTTATAAACGGCGGTGGTTCTGGTGGTGGCGGTCTTGGCGGTGGACGCGGTGGTTACTATGGAGGCGGTCGTCGCGGTGGTGGCGGTTTCGGCGGCGGTGGCT
>CAYZLE010000035.1:0-9253 GCA_964479305.1 uncultured Gammaproteobacteria bacterium
AAAATCTCATGCTTGGATTATGGCTGCAGAATTGGCAGCTATTGATATCGATTTTAGTTTTGCGCCGGTTCTAGATATTGATATTGGACTTAGCTCTGTGATTGGTGACCGCTCGTTTTCTGATGATAAACAAACCGTATCTTTACTAGCTGAAGCCTATATAGAGGGCATGCACTCAGCAGGGATGTCGGCAGTGGGTAAGCATTTCCCCGGCCACGGTCAAGTTAAAGGTGACACGCATAAAGAAAAGCCAGTTGACTGCAGAAGCCTTCAAGAAATTTTAGACTTAGATGGTCACCCATTTTCTACAAGCATTATGAAAGGTTTAGATGCGGTGATGCCAGCACATGTGATTTACGAACAAGTTGATAATTGCCCAGCAGGTTATTCAGCCAGTTGGTTACAAACTATTTTGCGTGAGCAGCTTGGTTTTAAAGGTGCTATTTTTAGTGATGACCTTAGTATGGCGGGTGCTGATAATGGTATTGATGCAGAACTTACTTATACACAGAAAGTAGAGCGCGCTTTAAATGCGGGTTGTGATATGGGTTTGGTTTGTAATGATATAAAGGCGGCTCAGCATGTTCTAGAAAATTATCACTTAGCTAATTTAGATAGCGAAGCTAATAAACAATCTGAACAAAGACGTTTGAGTATGTTGCATAATGGCGTAATACAAACGGACACTTTGCAGGCTTTGCAAGCAACTCAGGCTTGGGAAGAAGCTCAAAAAAATATTGAATGTTTGGCTACATACGCTAAATAAATTTACCTATTGAATAACAGGACTTATTTGAATGTCATTAAATGAAATTAATACAGTAATAAAAGAAGCAGATGAGGTTTGTACAGCAGAGCAGGTGTCTGAAGCAATAGATAAAATGGCAAGTGAGTTAGATGGTCTACTAAAGGGCGAAGATGCACCTTTGTATATCTGCATAATGAACGGTGGCTTTTACACATCGTCACGCTTGATTAGTAAGGTTAATCAGCCAAACTTACAAATAGACTACATACATGTTTCTCGCTATCGCAATGAAACAGTAGGCAGTGAGCTTATTTGGGAAACTACACCCAATATTTCACTTAAAGACCGCACAGTGGTACTCGTAGACGATATTTACGACGAGGGCATTACACTAAAAGAAATTGCTGAATCTTGCCGTGCGCAGGGCGCTGCCAAAGTATTAGTGGCTGTATTAACAAAAAAACAACACGACCGCGATGTGGGCGGTCTTACACCTGATGTTATCGGGCTGAATGTTCCAGACCGTTATGTATTCGGCTGTGGTATGGATTATAAAAATCATTGCCGCCAGCTAGATTCTATTTTTGCTGTAAAAGGGCTATAGCCAGTGTTAGGTGTCATTGTAGGTACGGGCCTTAATCAACTTGCTGCTTTAGCGAAAGATGAAGGTAAGCTTATCGATACGCCTTATGGCCTTACTTCTGGCGAGCTTTTACATGTAGAGCTCTTAGGTGAAAGGCTGGTTCTATTGCCGCGTCACGGGCGCTCTCATTCGGTTCCACCGCATTTAATTAACTATCGTGCAAATATTTGGGCTTTAAAAGACGCAGGTGTCAGCGATATTGTCGCTTTCGCGGCTGTTGGTGGTATTAGTGCGCAAATGTCGCCGGGTTCTTTAGTATTGCCAGACCAAATTGTTGATTACACCTATGGGCGTAAACAAACATTTTTTGAAGAAAACTTTTCACCTGATCAGCATATTGATTTTACTTACCCATACACCCAAAGCTTGCGTAAAAAAATACTTCAAGCGGCGAACAAAGAAAGCATTCGTATGGTTGAAGAGGGTGTTTATGCTTGTACGCAAGGTCCTCGTTTAGAAACGGCTGCTGAAATTAAAAAACTGGCTCGCGACCTTTGCGATATTGTCGGTATGACCGCCATGCCTGAAGCGGCTTTGGCTAAAGAACAAAATGTAAATTATGCCACTATAGCTATTGTTGTTAATTGGGCTGCCGGTTTAACAGAAGACATAATTTCAATGGACGAAATTAAAAAAATAGCAGGCAATGCAGAAGAGTCATTAGTCAGTATTATTAGCGGATTACTTAAAGCTTAAGCAAAAAAAAGCGCCCATTAAGAGCGCTAAAAGAATATACCAAGGGGGGTTGGTTAGGGCTGCTAAGCTACTTTACGTTGTTTCTCGTAAAGGAACTGCAAAACTTCTGATCGTAAGCGATTGTATTCAGTGTCTTGAGCAAGTGATAAACGATCACGAGGGCGCTCAAGTTTAACGTCTAAAATTTCGCCTATAGATGCTGCTGGGCCATTTGTCATCATGACAATTCTGTCAGACAGTAGTACGGCTTCATCAACGTCATGTGTAATCATAATGACTGTGTTTTTAAGCTCGGCTTGAATATCCATTAAAGAATCTTGCATGTGTGCGCGCGTTAAAGCATCTAGCGCGCCAAATGGCTCATCCATCAATAATACTTCTGGCTCCATTGCTAAGGCTCTAGCAATACCTACACGCTGCTTCATACCACCTGAAATTTCATCAGGGCGTTTGTCCATAGCATGGTCCATATGAACTAGTTTAAGATTGTGTTCAATCCATTCTTTAATTTCGGCTTTGCTTTTTGTGTTGGCAAAAACTTGTTTTACAGCAAGTTCAACATTTTGGTAAGCCGATAGCCATGGAAGAAGAGAGTGGTTTTGAAAAACAACAGCACGCTCTGGTCCAGGTTGGTTAACTTCTTTGCCGTTTAAAATTACGCCGCCTCTGCTAGCTTCATATAAACCAGCTACAACGTTTAGTACGGTAGATTTACCACAACCTGAGTGGCCAATTAATGAAACAAATTCACCGTCTTCAATTTTAAGGTTAATACCTTTTAAAGCTGTAAAAGGGCCGTTGGGTGTTGGAAACACCATGTCCATATCTGAAATATTTAAATGATTACTCATGATGTTCTCCTAGCGTGTTGCCGATGATTTGTCCCAAGAGACATAGCGTTGAATTTGAAGCATAGTGCGGTCTAACAAGTAACCGATGAAGCCGATTGTAATAACGGCAGTCATAATGCGGGCTAGTGATGCTGAACTACCATTTTGGAATTCATCCCAAATAAACTTACCTAGCCCAGGATTTTGTGCGAGCATTTCTGCGGCAATTAATACCATCCAAGCTATCGCTAATGATAAACGTAAGCCGGTAAATATCATTGGAATAGAAGCCGGAATAACCACTTTCCAAATATGAGTAAGAGGAGATAAGCGAATAACTTTACTTACATTAACTAGGTCTTGGTTAATGCTTGCAACACCAACTGCGGTGTTAAGTACTGTAGGCCATAAGCAACATAGTGTTACTGTAAACATAGAGTTTAAAAATGACTTCGGTACTGTAGGGTCGTCTGAAGTATAAACCGCACTCACTACCATAGTAATAAGTGGTAACCATGCTAATGGAGAAACTGGTTTTAAAATTTGTATAACTGGGTTAAAAGCCGCATTAAGTGATGTGCTTAAACCAAGCATAATGCCAAGAGGAACAGCGATTATAGTTGCCAATAAAAAGCCACTAAAAACCGTTATTAAACTTGTGATAATTTGGTCTAGGTAAGTCGGGTTACCTGGATAAGTACGTTTTTTAGGCTCGTATGTAGGATCTTGTTCTAGTCGTGCCTTGTTACGCTTTTCTTGTCTTTCATAAAATGAAGATGCTTTTTCACGTTCTGCTTTGTGCTCACCATAAAGAGAGCCTACTTGTTCTACTACTTGCCCTGGACCGGGAAATTTACCTAGAGAAGTGTCAATTTGGTTTGCAACACCAGACCAAATCATTAAGAAAACTAATATGCCTGCTAGTGGCAGACCCAAGCTTTTGAAGCCTTGGTTGGCGTATTTCTTTATTTTGCTTACTAAGGGATTAACGCTATTTACGTCTGTGGGTGTAGATGAACTCATTGTTTGTTCCTTGTTTTTAAGGTGGGTCAGAAGTCTTGCAACTCCTGACCTTTTTTAATTAACCTTAAATTTGTTTGAAAATTGGTTAGTTAGAAAATCTAAAGCTTAAAGCTTTTGACCTTTCTTAAGACCAATGTCAAATTTGTTAATGTAAGTGTTTGGCTTAGTACCGTCATACACAATGTTATCGATAAAGTGTGTTTGAGGCTTACGGAAACCGGTTTCACTTGCAAATGTTGGGAAGTCAGATGCTTTCGCTAGACCTTCAGCAATTAAAGATTCAGCCGCTTTACGATAGATATCAGGGCGATATACTTTCTTAGCAGTTTCTTTGTACCAAGCATCACTCTTATCTTCTGAAATTTGACCCCAACGACGCATTTGCGTTAAGTACCAAATAGCATCAGAGTAGTACGGGTATGTTGCGTTATAACGGAAGAATACGTTGAAATCTGGTACTGAGCGTTTGTCGCCTTTCTCATATTCAAAAGTACCCGTCATTGAGTTTGCAATAACGTCATAGTCAGCACCAACATAGTTAGATTGCGAAAGAATCTTAACAGCAGCAGGGCGGTTAGCATTATTGTTCTCATCTAACCACATAGCAGCACGAATCATCGCACGTACTAAACGGATAGTTGTATTAGGGTATTTCTCAGAGAATGCTTTAGTAATACCGAATACTTTCTCTGGGTTGTTCTTCCAGATTTCGTAATCAGTTACTACAGGAACACCAATACCTTTAAATACAGCTTGTTGGTTCCAAGGCTCACCTACACAGTAACCATAAATAGTGCCAGCTTCTAGAGTCGCAGGCATTTGTGGTGGTGGTGTTACTGATAAAAATGCTTCAGCATCGATTTGACCTTTAGTGTCACCTTTATGAGGTGCATAGTAACCAGGGTGAATACCGCCAGCCGCTAACCAGTAACGTAGCTCATAGTTATGAGTAGAAACTGGGAAAACCATACCCATGTTGAAAGGCTTGCCAGATGCATTGTACTTTTCAACTACAGGCTTTAAAGAATCAGCTTTAATAGGGTGAACAGGACGACCATCAGCCATTTTAGGAATGTTCACTTTCATCTGTTTCCAAACTTCATTTGAAACAGTAATACCGTTACCGTTTAAATCCATAGAGAAAGGAGTGATAATGTCAGCTTTAGTACCGTAACCGATAGTTGCAGCAATAGGCTGACCCGCTAGCATGTGCGCACCGTCTAATTGACCAGTGATCACGCCATCTAATAATACTTTCCAGTTTGCTTGTGCTTCAATTTTTACAAAAAGACCTTCGTCTTCAAAGTAGCCATTTTCGTAAGCAACAGCGATAGGAGCCATATCAGTAAGTTTAATAAAACCAAACTTTAGCTCTTCTTTTTCAGGGAAGCCCAATTTTGCAGCTTGCGTAGTTGATGCAAACACAAAGCTTGCTGCTAAAACTTGCAGTGTTACTTTAGTTGCTTTGTTAAACTTTTTCAAAAACATGATAAACCTCATTGTTGTCGTGTTACTCATGCATTGCATCGAATGTGCCAATATTAAGACTGTTTTATATTAGCCATTAAAATCAATGGTTTATGCTATTAATTTAGGTTTCAAATGAGCTTCGCACGGAAATAAAGCGGCTTTTAGATAAAAAAGTTATACCTTTACTGTGCAAGCGCCTTATTTTGGTGCAATATGTTTTCTGTCAACGAATTCATGCAACAAGCGTTACACTTAGTAACTTGTATGGAGTTTATTTAATGAGATTTTTCAACTTACTGTTTTTATTACTACCTTTAAGCGGCCATGCTGCCAATACTGATTTTGAATTAGCTAAGCATTTGCATGCGCGAGTGGCTTTTTCGGCTAACCAAGACACAATAAGTCGTGTGGTCGGTATGCCTTACGATAAAGCAGTAGATAAGTTGTTGCACCAAGACGGCACCCAAACGGTTACGCCATTGCCATCGTGGACTAAAGAGCCGTTTTTTAAACCGCGAAAAAAACAAAGCAATGAAGAGAAAAAGGCTATTCGTAAAAAGTTACGAAAACAGTCTTGGGCTTTAAAGCAGTGGTGGATTGAAGAAATGATAGCTTCTCCTAATCCTGCAAATGAATGGATGACGCTGTTTTGGCATAACCATTTCACATCTTCGTTTAAAAAAGTGAAGTCGCCTTTGCTTTTGTATAAACAAAATCAACTACTACGTGAAAATGCCTTAGGTAACTTTGGCCTGATGTTACGCGCCATTGCCAAAGACCCGGCCATGTTAATTTATTTAGATAACCGTAGTAATAAAAAGAATGCACCGAATGAAAATTTTGCACGAGAGTTACTCGAGTTGTTTACTTTGGGTGAAGGTTTTTATACTGAGGTTGATATTAAAGAAGCCGCTAGAGCATTTTCAGGTTGGAGTATTGATAAAGAAGCGAAGTATAAATACAAAGCTTGGGCTCATGACACTGGTGTAAAAACCTTTATGGGTAAAACTGCAAAAATGTCGGGTGACGATATTATTGATGTAATTTTAGCGAATCCTAGAACCTCTGTTTATTTAACTGAAAAGTTATGGCTTTCTCTTGTGAACCAAGATATTGAAAGTAATACCGCTAAAAATGAAATTGAACGTATAGCCGCTATATTAAAGAATAACAATTATGCAATTAAGCCGTGGCTCAGAGCCATGTTGCTTTCTTCATCGTTTACAGCCAAACAAAATAGAGCGGTTTTAATTAAATCACCTCTTGAGTTAATTGTGGGTATGTATAAACAAACAGGCATGCCCGTTAAAAATAAGAAAAGTTTACCTAAGCTTGTAAAAAGTATGGGCCAAGACCTTATGGACCCACCCAATGTAAAAGGTTGGGCGGGTGGTCAAGCATGGATTACAAGTCAGACTTTACTAGTCAGGCAACAGTTTTTAAGCCGGGCGATGCGAGCAATGGAAATGCCTGAAAATAACATGATGTCGTCTATGGGGATGCCAGGTCAGATGAATAGTCAGATGAATGGCCAGATGAATAGTAGAACGAATGCTAAAAATATAGAAAAATTATTGTTGCCAATGGGCCCTTATCAAAGACATGACATGCAGTCAGAGTCGGACTGGCTCAGTACAAGTTTGAGCATAATGCTTAAGCCGGCATACCAATTAAAATAAGGTGTTGAAATGAATAGACGAAACTTTATTAAGAGTAGCGCGATACTAACAGGTATGGGCTTATTGCCAAGTTCTTTATATGCCATGCCACGCCATAAAACTCTGATTTTGCTCGAGTTAAAAGGCGGTAATGATGGTTTGAATACCGTCGTGCCGTATGCAGATAGTAACTATTATAAACTTAGACCTTCGATTGCAATTCCTAAGGATCAAGTATTGCAGTTAACGCCAGAGCTAGGTTTGCATCCAAGCTTAAAGCCACTTTATTCACTGTGGCAAGACAAAGAAATGGCTGTTATTAACGGCGTGGGTTATGAGAAACCAAATCGATCACATTTTAGGTCTATTGAAATTTGGGAGACCGCTTCACAAAGCGAAGATTATAGTAGTGAAGGTTGGTTAAGTCCTTACTTAAATAAACAGCATTCTGGCGATGGCCTTAATGCCGTTGTTATAGGTAATGACATGGGCCCGTTAACGGGTGTGCAAGATACGGTTGTGATTGATAATGTTGAACGTTTTTTAAAACGTGCAGCCAATATTAAATCAGTAAATGAGCCTGAGCTAGCTTTACGAAATAAAGCTCTGGCACATATTCAAAGTGTACAAAGTTCTATTGCACATTCAGCTGACTACTTAAGTTTTAAAATGCAGGCAAAACCGGTTTTAAAAACCACCTTTCCAAAAAATAAACTCGGGCAGAATTTTAAAACTATTGCTACAACAATGGCGTCGAATGTAAATACATCGGTATTTAAATTAAGCCACGGTAGTTTTGATACACATGCTAATCAGCCTTGGAAACATAAACAGTTATTAAGTCAGTTAAGTGCAGGTATAGCTGCATTTAAACAAGCCATGCAAGAAGTGGGCATGTGGGACGATGTAGTAGTAATGACATACTCTGAATTTGGTCGCCGAGCGGCTGAAAATGGCAGCAGAGGAACCGACCATGGAACAGCTGCACCGCATTTTGTAATGGGTGGCAATGTTAAAGGTGGTTTATATGGTGAACAAGTTTCTTTAAGCCGTTTAGAGAATAACGACTTACAATACACCACTGACTTTAAACAAGTTTATGCTTCAGTTATTCAAGGTCACTTAGGGTTTAGCCCTATTGCGCAGTCGGGCTCTCAATTGTATGGGGCGAAGTCTTTACCAATATTTAGAGATATGTGAAATTTACTGGGCTTGCTTATTTAAGATTATACGGTAGAGTATTTGTTAGTAAATTCACCCGTATTTGAGAGAGAAGCAATGAATGTAAAAGATGCAATAGAAAGCAGAAGATCTATTAAACACTACGATGCTAGTCATGAAATGACAGCAGCTGAGGTTGAAGAAATATTAAGCTTAGCAATTCTTTCACCTACCGCTTTTAATATCCAAAACTGGCGCTTTGTTGTTGTTTCAGACAAGGACCTTAGATCAAAAATTCGAGAAGTTTCTTGGGATCAAGCACAAGTAACAGACTCATCTTTGTTTATTGTTTTATGCGCCGATTTAAAATCATTTGAAAAAGAGCCTCAGCGTTACTGGGCAAATGCACCTCAGCCTGTTCAAGACTTTTTACTGCCGGCTATCGAAAACTATTACCAAGGTAAAGACCAAGTGCAACGTGATGAAGCAATGCGTTCATGCGGTATGGCAGCTCAATCATTAATGCTTGCTGCCAAGTCAATGGGCTACGGCTCATGCCCAATGGATGGTTTTGATTTTGACAAAGTGGGTGAGTTAATTAATTTACCATCAGACCATGTTGTAACAATGTTTGTAGCAATAGGTAAAGGTACAGAGGAAGCACAACCACGCGGTGGTCAGTTGCCTTTAGATCAAGTAGTTATTAAAAATAAATTTTAAAATTCTTAGTTTGTAAAAGCGTCTGGCATCTTGCTTTGAGTTAATTAATTTCACTTTTTAAGTAAGTTTGCCAGGCCGCCTTTAAGACTAAGAGCTTTAAGGTTTTTATCACTTAAGTATCTGCTCGCTTCGAGGCTTCTTTGCCCAGTTTGGCAATAACAAATAATGGTGTGTTCTTTTGCCAAGTTTTCAAGTCGCGATGATAACTGGTCTAGCGGTATATGCAGGCCGCCAATATTAAATGCCTTGTGTTCAGCCTCAGAACGTACGTCAATCAATACAAGGTTCTCGCTATTTTTTTGTA
>CAYZLE010000036.1:0-9201 GCA_964479305.1 uncultured Gammaproteobacteria bacterium
GCAACTTGCATGACAAATAGCTACAGCTAAGGCATCGGCTGCATCTGGCTGTAGAGGTGGTGTTAATTTTAATAAGTGAACAAGCATGGTTTGAACTTGCTGTTTCGTTGCACCGCCTGTACCTACAACATTTTGTTTAACTAAGCGCGTGGCGTAATCTGCCGGTGTAATACCATGCAAACTACAAGCTGCAATTGCCGCGCCTCTTGCTTGGCCTAGTTTTAATGCCGAAGAAGCGTTGTTACTCAAGAATACATCTTCAATAGCAGCTTCTTGAGGCTGCCATTTTTCAATAAGTTCAGATAATGACTGAGCAACAACACCTAGTCGCTCTGAAAAACTACCTTTACCCGTTTTAATTGCACCAAAATCTACAACTGTAATTTTACTTTTATCGCTGTCAATAATTCCGTAGCCAGTAATAACTGAACCTGGGTCAATACCTAATATACGAACAGCGCTGATACCTAGCCTTCTTCAGCCAGTTGCGCCATAACGTCATCTGACATCGACGCATTGCTATAAACTTCTTGCGTGTCGTCTAGGTCTTCTAGCATATCGACTAAGCGCATTAATTTTTCTGCATCTTTAGCGTCTAGCTCAGCTTCTGTTGAAGCCTTCATTGTCACTTCAGCCATCTCTGTTTCATGACCTGCTTCGAATAAAGCCGTTTTCACATCAACAAAATTAGCGGGGTCAACCATCACGTCAATAGAGCTGTCATCCAGTGTGACTACATCGTCAGCACCTGCGTCTAAAGCCGCTTCCATAATGACATCTTCATCTGTACCCGCTGGGTAGCTGATAATTCCAATTTGGCTAAAAAGATAAGATACTGAACCGTCTGCGCCTAAGCTTCCTCCGCATTTAGAAAATGCATGTCTTACTTCTGCAACTGTGCGGTTTTTATTATCCGTTAAGCAATCAACCATAATCGCAACACCTGCTGGACCATAGCCTTCATAACGCATTTCTGTGTAGTCAACGCCTTCTAGTTCTCCAGCACCGCGTTTAACAGCACGTTCAATATTATCCTTAGGCATATTGGCAGAGAAGCCTTTATCAATCGCCATACGTAAACGTGGGTTACTAGCAGGGTCTGAGCCACCTAGTTTTGATGCAACGGTAATTTCTTTAATAAGACGCGTGAAGATTTTTGCACGCTTTTTATCCTGCGCACCTTTGCGATGCTGAATATTTGCCCATTTACTATGACCTGCCATGACTCTCTGCCCTTTAAAACACGATATTTAAAGAACCGATTCTAACAGATTAGTGCTTTTCTTTTAAAGGTATATAGGTGCTTGGTCTGGTGACCAAGGTGTGTTTTTCTGCATAATACTGGCAAATAACTCACTCTCAAGATAAAAGTGTAACCACTCATAAAGCTTCGGATAGCTTTCTTGCATATTCCAGTTTTTATCTACTCCATAAAATTGGCGTACAAATGGGAAAATAGCTATATCAGCCAATGATGGATTCGCGCCTAGTAAAAAAGCATTATCATTTAATAGTTGATTTAATTTGCTCAGAAATACCTCACCTTGCTGACGATAATATTGCTCGGACTCTTCAGGAAAGCGATCAGCATATTTATAACGATCAAGCCAGTGCTTAAAGTCACCATCACATTCATCTATAAGCTCTTGAGTAAGCTGCTTGTTAGCATCGTTATTAGGGTAATAGCCTTCAGGGTCAGACTGCTCTAAAGCCCATTGTGCAATTAAAGCACTTTCATCAATAACAGTTCCGTCATCTAAGAGTAAAACAGGAACGGTTGCTTTAGGAGAAATAGCTAGCATTTCTGCTGGCTTATTTTTTAGAAGAATTTCGCGGAGTGTAATTTTTTGTTTTGAAAGACGCAATGCGAGACGCGCTCGCATTGCGTAAGGACAGCGCCTAAAAGAGTAGAGAACTAGCAAAATGTTTACTACATGATATCGCCGCAAGAGGCAGACGTACCAAATGGACTATCTTGTCCAGCAAAACTTGTCTCTGTATCAGTAACTTCATCTGCTAATTGTTCAGGCACAAAATCTTCTACAACTGCTGTCACAAGCGCTCCTTCGATAACGGTTGTTGCCGTAATTGTAAAAGTGGCCCATGTTGCTACTTCACGACCATAACGTAATGAAAAATAGGCTTCACCACTACTATTCGTAATTGCTACATCATTGCTTACAGTCGGAGCTAATGTCGGGTGTTGGGTTATTACTGCATAACCAGAAGGGTCGATATTACCGTTTGCATTTGTATCTGTACCAGAAACTTCAGCAGGGCAAACAGCTGTTAGAGTACGAGAATATGCTTCTGCATCAGCCGACGCAACAGAGTAAAAACCTTTGAAAAATCCTGTTGGTGTTAAAGATAAGGTAACAACTGCATTGTCAACTGCCGAACCCGCATTCACCACTCGAACAGAAAAAGCTTGGTCTAAATTAATATTATCTGAATCAGGAATTAAATCACTTGCTTCAGAAATAGAGATACCATCACCAACACCTGTTCCGCCTGTTGTGGCTTCGTTAGTTGTTGTTGCAGAACCGTCTTCATCAACATTACAAGCTGACAACACCAACAAAGATGGCAATAAAGCTAAACCTAAAATTATTTTAGAATTAAAGTATTTCATAATTTTCAACCTCGGTTTATTGCAACCTTAAAATTTCTTTTTGTAGCCTAGTGAAACAAGACCATATTCGCCGTTGTCATCATCTTTAATATTTAAGGCTTCAAAGCTTAAGCCAGAATTTTGACTAGCATATAAGTTAAGACCAAAACCCAGAGCAGCACCTTCACCATCCGTATCGTTGATTGCTGTGCTGATGTCAAATATACCTACACCACCCATCAAGAAAATATGTGCGTCACGAGGTCCAATATTAAAGCCAATTAAAGCAGCAGCGTGAGAGACATCTGGCGAACCACCAAAATTACCTTGGTCTTCCCAACCAGCGCCCACCTGAAGTTCATAAGCTACAGCATTCGTTATAAAGCCACCATAAGCACCAGATAGAACAGTTAAGTCTTCTGTAGTGCCTGACTCAGGTCGAAACTCACCTGTACCTACATTAAACTCCCAGAAGAAGTTATTTGCATAAGATGGAACAGTCCAAACAGATAGTGCAATAAATGCGCTTGCTACAAGTGATAATTTTTTTATTAATTTCATGGATCTAGCCTATGATTTTATTACTTAAAGGCCAATCTTAAACAAAATTATAATAAAAACAAGCTAAAACTATGAAAAATATAGATTTTATTCATCTAAATCCAGTTAATAATCATATTAATCGCTCATTACATCCCTAGCTGTTAACCCTTAGCGCGGTGAAATGACTATATCAATACGACGGTTTCTTTCACGTCCCTGCTCGGTTTCATTGTTAGCAATCGGTCTACCTTCGCCGTAAGGCATTGAAAGTAAAGAGGCATTATTTAGGTTTAAATTTGCAATCATGTAGTTTTTAACCGCTTCAGCACGTTCATTTGATAGATTTAAGTTGTAATCATCAGCGCCAAATGAATCTGTGTGCCCTTCAACTGTGACTATTGATTTATTAAATACATTAACGGCCTGCTCAACTTTGTTGATTAAGGCATAGTCTTCAGCAAGTACATCCGAGCGCCCTACTTTAAAGCTCACACCCACTAACCTTAATATAATTGAATTACCTTTACGTAACACTAAGGCTTCATCGCGAGTAAACATATTTTCTATACGCTGTGCTTGTTCGCGTTGTTTTTTAATGCGCTTAAGACCAATACGCTCACTAGATAATGTTCCAAGCTCTTTATCCATAGAAGCAATAGTCGTTCTTGCCACTTTCAATTCCGCTTCCATATCACGCAAATCTTGCGCCTGTTGTGTAGCTCGTCTGTCAGTTTCTGTGATTTTAGTCACTACTTCATTCGTTGTACTTTCATAGCCGGTATCAAGCTTTGCTACTACGTCAGCAGCACCAGATATTTTCAATAAAGGCTGCTCGTAATCTAAGACAATTTGCTCTATAGACTTTTGCCTTTTATCAACTTGCTTGGCAATGCCAGCTAAATAAATAGCATGTTTCGCTTCGTAGCTTGCTTGCTTTAACACGCTGCGAGGCTCATCCATGTCGTATCTGTTTTTAATCAACAAAGCTTCAGCATTCTTTAGGAGTCTTGTCGCATTATTAAATGTAATAGGTGCAAAGCGATCTACTTTGTCTTTCTTCGCTTGTTTTAATAAACGTTTTGTCTCATCAAGCATGGATGTCTTAATCGCATTTAATTCAGCAGTTCTGTAGATTTTTTCAGCTTCACCACTGAGCTTTAAAAAATCTCCGTTAGGGTCACTTTCATAATCTAGTGCTGCGGAACGAAATTCATCTTCAGCAGTTGTCCACTCATTCGGGGATAATTTATGACTACCGGCATTAATCGCATCTTGTCTAGCCTTAAGCGTAGTAGCAAATATATGTTTCGACTCTTTTGCTGTTAGCAAGGCTTTAGAGAAATTTGATTTTGCTTTAGTAATATTACCTTTAATTGACTTAATATTTTTGCCGGCTTTAAAAGCACGTTGTGCTTTTGAGTACTGTTTATAAGCTAGGTCAAAAGTATCTGGAGATAAAACACGAAGTTGCTCTTTTTGCGCTGTTGCAAATAAACGGTCGATATCAGCAAATAAGGTTTTATATAGCTGCTGATTTACGTCATCAGCAAATGCAAAGCTTGTAAATAAGCTGCAAATTAATGCCGCTGCGATCATTACCTTTTTCATAACACTTCCTCTACTTTTGTCCGGTCTGGTTTTACTGGTCTAGTTTTACTGGTCTAATTTATTGTCTAGCTTTCTTTGGTACTGGCTGAATAGCTGATATTTAAGAGCTTAGCCAGTCGCATCATTTTTAAAATCAAGCATACGTTGTAAAGGTATCATAGCTTTCTTACCTAATACAGGGTCTACATGCACTTCGTCACCACCAATAGTTAAGGCTTTAACAATACTTTCTAAGTCATTCATAGCCATCCAAGGGCAATTTGCACAACTACGACACGTTGCACCAGCACCTGCTGTAGGCGCTATATAGAAACGCTTACTAGGGCTCATTTGTTGCATTTTGTAAAAAATGCCTTGATCAGTAGCTACAATAAAAGAGTCTTCTTTACGTGTTTGCGAAGCTTCAATAAGTTGTGAAGTTGAGCCAATAGCATCCGCTAGTTCTAATACTGCGGTTGGTGATTCTGGGTGGGCTAGTACAGCAGCATCTGGATAAACAGCTTTTAAGTCCAATATACCTTTAGCTTTAAATTCTTCATGAACAATACAAGCGCCATCCCATAGCACAACATCTGCTCCCGTTTTTTCTTTAACGTATTCACCAAGATGCTTATCGGGTGCCCAAATAATAGACTTGCCTTGGCTATCTAAATAATCAACCACATCTACCGCAATACTTGATGTTACCACCCAGTCTGCTCGCGCTTTAACGGCAGCCGAGGTGTTAGCATAAACCACCACTTCACGATCGGGGTGTTGATCGCAGAAAGCTGTAAACTCATCAACAGGGCAACCTAAGTCTAATGAGCATGTTGCCTCTAAAGTAGGCATTAAAACACGCTTTTCAGGTGTTAATATTTTAGCAGTCTCGCCCATAAACTTAACGCCGGCTACTATTAATGTTTTGGCCGGGTGATTATTACCAAAGCGAGCCATTTCTAAAGAGTCAGATACTATACCGCCTGTTTCTTCAGCAAGTGCCTGGATTAAGGGGCTAGTGTAATAGTGAGCAATAAGAACGGCATCTTCTTGCTTTAATAAAGCTCGAATTTGCGCTTTATATTCGGCTATTTCAACAGGTGACAAATCGGGAGTTTCTACGTTCGCTAAATGCTTTTGCACTAGTGCGCGCGTTTTTTCCATTTGTTGAGGGACTTCTATATTCATGGCTATTCATCAAAACGGTAATTTTAGTATATTACTATTATATACGATGCTGACTATTAAGGTCATTGCCGATTGCAAACAATGTTTACCATTGAAGTGAATATTCAGAACAAAAAAAACGGCGTGATAAATCACGCCGTTTTTAGATAGTACTTATATAAGAATCTATTCAGTTGTAGCCGCAGGTGGCAGGCGCAAACGAATAGATAATTCTTTAAGTTGTTTGTCACTAATTGGTGCTGGCGCATCAGTTAATAAGCAACTTGCTGATTGTGTTTTAGGGAATGCCATTACATCACGAATTGATGAAGCGCCGGCCATAAGCATAATTAAACGATCGATACCAAATGCAATACCTGCATGTGGAGGACAACCGTACTTCAATGCATCAAGTAAGAAGCCAAACTTCTCTTCTTGTTCAGCCGCATCAATACCTAATACATTAAATACTGATTGCTGCATGTCGTTCTGGTGAATACGCACCGAACCACCACCTAACTCTGTACCGTTAAGCACCATGTCGTAAGCAATAGATAAAGCTTCACCAGGATTGGCTTCAAGCTCTTCAGGTGAACATTTAGGTGCAGTAAATGGATGATGTAGAGATGTCCAGTTTTTACCGCTAGAATCCTTCTCAAACATTGGGAAGTCAACAACCCATAAAAATTCCCACTTATTCTCGTCAACTAAACCAAGGTCGTGACCAATTTTAACCCGAAGTGCGCCAAGTGACTCATTAACGATTTTGGCTTTGTCAGCACCGAAGAAAACCAGGTCGCCATTTTGCGCTTGTGTTTTTTCCATAATCGCTGAAATAACGTCGTCTGGTAAAAACTTAAGGATTGGAGACTGCAAACCTTCTCTGCCAGCAGCTACGTCGTTACACTTAATATAAGCTAAACCTTTAGCGCCATAGCGACCAACAAACTCAGTGTAACCGTCAATTTCTTTACGACTAATATCAGCACCGTTTGGTACACGTAATGCTGCAATACGGCCTTCAGGGTCGTTAGCCGGAGCATTAAATACTTTAAACTCAACCGACTTCATTAATTCTGTAATGCTGATTAACTCTAGGTCAATACGCATATCAGGTTTGTCTGAACCGAAGCGCTCGATCGCTTCTGCATAAGGCATACGATTAAATGGTAAAGGTACATCAATACCAATACTCTCTTTAAATACGCCAGCCATCATACCTTCCATTGCAGTCAAAATAGATTCTTCATCCATAAAGGCTGTTTCAATATCAAGCTGTGTGAATTCTGGTTGGCGATCCGCACGTAAATCTTCATCTCGGAAGCAACGTACAATTTGGTAATAGCGATCCATTCCACTCATCATTAATAATTGCTTAAAGATTTGTGGTGACTGCGGCAACGCAAAGAACGAACCATCATGAACACGACTAGGTACAACATAGTCACGCGCACCTTCTGGCGTGGCTTTAGTCAACATAGGTGTTTCAATGTCTAGGAAATTTGAATCGTCTAAGTAATTACGTAGAGAGCGAACAACTTTCGCACGCAGGCGTAAGTTCTTTTGCATTTCGTCGCGACGTAAATCGATATAACGGTAGCGTAAACGTACATCTTCGCCAACATCAGTATCTTCTAATTGGAATGGCGGTGTTTCTGAAGCATTTAACACTTCAAGGTCAAGTGCAAGTACTTCAACCTCACCTGTTGGCATGTCTTTATTTACTGTGCCTTCTGGGCGATTACGAACCCGTGCCGTAACTTTTATTACGTATTCGTTACGAATACGCTCTGCCATTTTAAAAATTTCTTCTCGGTCTGGATCAAAAACAACTTGTAGTAAGCCAGTGTGATCGCGTAAATCAACAAAAATTACACCACCATGGTCACGTCGGCGATGTACCCAGCCGCAAACAGTTATAGTGTCATCAATATCTGAAGCGCGAACATCACCACTGTAGTGGCTGCGCATTGTTTTTAATTCTTGGCTCATGAAGGTATCTTTCTTGTAATTAATTAGCAAATAGCTAACTCGCCAATGGGCAAGCTAACGAAAGTAAGGCTGCGTATTATATAAGGTCGCACGATAAGGTCTACCCTTATCATGCACTTAGACTTATTAAATATGCTTTAAAGCATAGCAAAACTCCTTCTAGAAAGCATTAAGCCCCTAATATGCTTAATTATGCTTAATATTGGGTTGGTCTTATTAGTTTCATAGGTTACAATCCCGTCAACTTTTATAATTAAAATAACGAGACGAGAATGCAAAAATACGTCAAACAACTGCTACTAGCTGTAGCAGCATGTAGCTTAATAAGTAATGTTGCTTTTGCTCAAAGTGCAAAAGGCGATGCAGAAGCAGGCAAAGTTAAATTTCAAACCTGTGCAGGTTGCCATAGCGTTGAAAAATACGACAATGCCTACCCAACATATTCAGTACCTAAACTAGGCGGCCAACACGCAGCTTATATTGTAAGCGCACTAAACGCTTATCAATCACAAACGCGTAGCCACGAGACAATGCGTGCTAATGCGGCAAACTTAAGCAAAGAAGATATCTCTGATATTGCAGCTTATTTAACGCAAAAAGTATTTAAAGGCTCAACTAACAACGTTCGCTCTCAAGCGAAAGTTGCAGCAGGTAAAGAAAAGTCAGGCACATGCGTAGCTTGTCATAGTGTAGATGGCAACAGTAAAGCGCCGTCTTTCCCGATTATTGCCGGCCAACATGCTAGCTACTTAACAGAAGCTCTTAAGCAGTATAAAAATGGTCAACGTAAAAATGCCATTATGAAAGGTATTGTTGCTGATCTTAGCGAGCAAGACATGAAGGTCTTAGGCGAATACTTCGCAGCTCAAAAAGGTTTAGAGCCAGTAAAAGAGTAAAGGCTATACCCTTAACTTTAATAAAAAGCCCGCTTTTCATTAGCGGGCTTTTTTGTGTCTAAATACCAAGCAGGTGGTAGAATAGCCGAAATTAAACCGAGTAAATATTCATGCTATTTCATCAACACTACCCTACGCAAAACTCTACTGCTGAAGCCAAGCCTCTTATATTGCTACACGGCCTATTTGGCTCATCGCAAAACTGGCGACAAATTTGTAAAAACTTAAGTGAGCACTGGGAAGTGTATGCTTTTGACCTAAGAAACCATGGTCAATCTTTACATATTGATGGCATGACATACGAAGAAATGGCTGAAGATGTGATTAAAACCATGGATGAGCTTAATATTCAAGAAGCTCACTTGTTAGGTCACTCGATGGGCGGAAAAACGGCCATACAGGCGA
>CAYZLE010000037.1:0-9145 GCA_964479305.1 uncultured Gammaproteobacteria bacterium
ATTATTGAAAATGATGCCACCAATGGTTTATTTAACCTGTTTAACCCTCCCCCTCATACCGTTAGAATTTGCCCCGGCACATACACGGTCAATGAAATCAACGTAAATAACAATGCTCATATTGGTATGACCGTTGAAGGCACGACTGGCAATTCTGCTGATATTATTATCCAAGAAAACGGTTCGAACGGTACCATTTTCGATGTTCGTGAAGACGGCGTTACAATTCAGAATATATCAATGCAAAACGCGCAATACTTTGTTGACACTAATGCTGGCTCAGACAACCTAAGCTTAATTAACCTTATTTTATCTAACAATACAGTCGATGATGCTATTCGACTGAGAACACCCAATAATACTTTACGAGATATCAATATTTCAAATGTCTTTAGAGACGGCATAAGAGCTGATATTCCAGCCACAAATACTTCGCTTGAAAACATAGTAATAGATAATGCCGGAGATGACTGTATTGAAATGTACAGCGACATTATAAATGCAACCAACCTTAACCTTAGCAACTGTACTGATTTTGGTTTCTTGGCTTATGCAAGCAATGGCGGCACGCCAGGCACCATAGCAGTACTTAATGACGTAAGCATAAATACCACCGGCGACATGGGCTTACAATTACGTAATTACACTGCTGGCAATATCCAAGGCAATAACATCAACGTTTCTCAACATGAAAACTATGGTATTTACCTTTTTGACATCGATGGTGGTGCATTTACAAACTTAAATGCCTCTAACGGCGTACTTGGCCCATCAGGCACACCCTATGACGGCCTATACGTTCGACAGACTACCAATACCTCATTTACTAATGTAGTCACTACATTCAATACTGATGACGGTGTAGAAATTCTTGATTCTGACAACAATCAATTTACTAACATTGATGCTTCAAACAATGCCGACCTAGGCCTTACTGCAACTGCCGCAAACTCAAGTAGCTTTACCAATTTTAGCTCAAACAACAATGGTGATGACGGCTTTAACTTTACCCGTTCAAATAACAACGTAATGGATAACATGAGCGCCGATCAAAATTCTGATCATGGCTTCATACTTTCCTTCAGTGGCTCAAACAACATCAGCAATTCAAGCTTTACTAACAATATCGATGAAGGACTGTACATGCTCAACTTATCTAATGATAATGTTTTAGATAATATTACAGCAACAGGTAACCAAAGCCCCACCAACGACACGATGGGTCTCTATTTGCTAGCATCAACAGGCAATACTATTTCAAACTCCAACTTCTCTAACAATAATTTCGGTATTCTTATTAACGATGGTTCTGTTAGTGGCACATTAACAAGGCCCTCGGACAATATCTTTAATAACGTCACCGCCAATAATAATCTAGTTAACGGCTTAAGAACATTTAGTTCCGACAACAATCAGTTTTCAAACTTAACCATGTCTAACAATGCTAATGTTGGCATTCAATTATCAGACTCTAACTTCAATACCTTTACGGACACAACCTTAGAAAATAATGGCAATGATGGCCTTGCCTTAGGACAATCAAATAATAACGAATTCACTAATACAAGAGCCTTTCAAAACTTAGATCACGGTATTGTTATATCTAGAAGTAGCTCTAACACTTTCACTAATGCCAATGCTATTAGCAATACTGACCACGGTATATACATTAACACCCAATCAAATAATAATATTCTGCAAACTATTAGCTCAAACAATCATAACAATACTACTGTCAACATAGACCCTATTGGTTTGTATATTCTTGCTTCTAACAACAATACCATTACCGATGCCACACTTACTGGCAATGATGACGGCCTTTGGATAAATGACAGTACTGTTGATGGTGCCGTTGTAAGGCCAACAAATAATATTTTAAACAACGTGCTCATTAGCGACAGTGTAGATACGGGCATGCTTATAGCCGATGCCGACAACAGCATATTTAATACACTTACCATAAACAACACAGGACGCAATGCCATTAATGTTATCAATACATCAGCTGGCAATGTCTTTAACGATGTTGATATTGATACCACTGGCATAAACGGCACAGGCAATGGCCTTGTTTTCACCAGCACAGTTTCAAACAACACTATTAACACTATGACAACTAATAATGTTGAACGAGATGCTTTAACCTTTACAAGCAACGCGAACAACAATACGGCAAATAATATTACTGCTATTAATAGCGGAAGAAACGCTTTTACTTTTACAACGAACGCCTCAAGCAATATTCTTAACAACATAAACAGTCAAAATAGTACTCAACACGGTATGATTTTTACCAGCACTACAAACAGTAATACCATCAATAACTTTACTAGCACCAATGACACACTTAACGGAGTAATTATTAGTGGCACTTCAAACAATAATAATTTAAACAACCTAACTATTACCAATGCTGGCGACGATGGTATTGAACTATCGTCAAACAGTAACAACAACACTATAGACACATTCAATATAACTAACTCAACCGTAAGAGGTATTTATATTTTACGCTCCGACAACAATACCATCTCAAATGGCTCTGTAAACAATGGTGCCGATGGCATTTCCTTAACGGCAGAAGCCGACAACAACACCTTTGACAATGTCAGCATTAATAACGTGGGTGATGATGGCTTTCAAATTGCTCGTTCAAACAACAATATTTTCAGAAATGGCTTAATTGATAACAGTAACGATTATGGAATAATTTTAAACGGCAATAACAACTCCGCCCTAGGCTCAACAAACAATGTTTTCACCAACAATACCATCAGCAACAGTGGCAATGACGGACTACAAATTTTTAGCAACGGAACCACGCTTAACGTTGATAATGTTTTTTCAAACAACTGTTTTTTTAACACCTCAAATATAGATGACGACGAAATTTCTGGCGCCAATATTTACGATCAAACACTTACAGGCAATTTCTATGGCAGTGTACCCCTTGGTACAGGCTACTCAGACACCTGCATTGACGCTAATGGTAATCGCCGTTGCGATGTTAGTTACCCAATACCCGGTGCAAGCAGCAATATCGATAATTTTCCGCTAACCGTTTGTGGCTCCACCGAAGCTGACGTTCAAGTTAACAAAAGCAGTCAAATTATTTTTGACCCTGTAAACAATGCCACAAACCCAAAAGCGATTAGCGGCGCAATTGTTCGATATACTGTTGAGCTACAAAACGTGTCTTCACGAGCTAATGCAAACACTGTCATTATTACTGACGACTTAGATGACCTAATCACCACCAGTAACACCTTTAACTGGCAAGCTGGAAGCATGAACATAACTGCGCCGGGCATAAGCGCTGGAGCCACCACTAATTTAAGCGATGCAACGGGTGACGATGAAGGTGAATTTAATAACACCGCCGGTAACCGAACTGTAACCGCACGTTGCGGCACCTTATTATCTTTCCAAACTTGTACGCTTACATTCGAAGTTGAATTACAATAGCTACATGAATAAAACAATTTTAGTCACAGGCTGTTCAAGTGGTATTGGCAAAACAGTTGCTTATGGCCTGCGCGATGCAGGTTATACCGTATACCCAACTGCTAGAACAAAAGAAGACCTAGACGACCTTAGAGAAAATGGCTTTGACCCCATTAAGCTAGACTACGCCGACCCTATCAGTGTTGAAAACGCATTTAAAAAAATGGTACAGCGCACTAACTGTGAACTGTATGCCGTTTTTCACAATGGCGCTTATGGCCAACCGGGCGCTGTAGAAGACTTAAGCCGAGACGTGCTAGAAACCCAGTTCGCAAGCAATGTTTTTGGTTGGCATCAACTTAACAACTTAGTTTTGCCACTTATGCGCAAACAAGGCTACGGCCGTATTATTGTAAACAGCTCTGTATTAGGCCTAGTCGCCCTTCCTATGCGTGGTGCATACAATGCCAGCAAATTTGCATTAGAAGGCTTGTGCGACACTCTGAGGCTTGAATTACAAGGCAGTAACATTCACCTATCGCTTATCGAACCAGGACCTGTTAAAAGCAAGTTCAGACAAAATGCACATAAAGCATTCTTAGCAAATATCGATAGAGAAAATAGCCATTTCAAAGACTACTATGCAGGTGTTCTAAATCGCCTAGAAAGCAAAAGCTCTGATGACCCTTTTACCTTGCCACCAGAAGCTGTACTAGAAAAAGTTGAACACGCACTTAAAAGTAAACGCCCAAAAATTAGATATTATGTGACCTTCCCTACTTACTTATTCGCCACGCTTAAGCGCTTATTACCGCACCGTTGGCTAGACGCGGTGCTTTTAAAAATATCGCAGTCTGAAAACAAAAAATAATATATTCAATACAACGAAACAGAAAACTATAGAAACATGAAAATCATTCGCGACAAAAAAACACTGCAACAAACCTGCCTAGAGTTAAAACGTTCTGGCAAACGTATCGGCTTTGTCCCTACAATGGGCGCACTACATAAAGGTCATTTATCTTTAGTCGGTATTGCACAGCAACATTCTGACCTTGTTATTGCTAGCATCTTCATTAACCCTGCTCAATTTGCAGCGCACGAAGACCTAGATACCTACCCGCGTACAGAAGAAGCTGACTTAGCGGCACTAAAAAGTAAAAACGTAGACATTGTTTACATGCCACAAGTAGAAGACATTTACCCAGAAGGTTTCGACCTAAGCATCTCAACTGGCAAACTAGGGCAAGATTTAGATGGCGGCCCTAGACCGCACTTCTTCGATGGCGTTGCACTCGTCGTCACTAAACTCTTCATGCAAACCATGCCCGATGTTGCCGTATTTGGTGAGAAAGATTTTCAACAACTAACAATCATTCGTTTGTTAGCCCTACAACTTGATATGCCAATAGATATTGTGGGCGGAGAAACCATTCGCGAAGATGACGGCCTCGCCTTTTCGTCTCGTAATCGTTACTTAACAAAAAACGAGCGAAAAGATTCAGTTAACCTAAGCTTGCAGATTAAACAATGCATGACGCTACTAAACAACGGTATTAGCGTAAATAAAGCATCACAAGAAACAACAGCAAATTTATTAAAGCTAGGTTTTGATAAAGTAGACTACATTGCCATTCGTGACAACGGTACACTTGCAGAAGTAACAGAGATTAAACAGAACAAACAATACAGAATTTTAGCGGCAGCCACTATTGGCAAAACACGCCTAATCGACAACATGCTTTACGAGCCTAAGTAGAAAACAATGACTTATAAAAACAAACGCAACATCGCCATAGCCAGTTTAATACTTGGAGCAATACTCATTATTACGGGCATGTTAACCACCGGCAATACAGTTATCCCTAGTTGGCTACAAGGCGCTATTATTTTATCGGGTTTTTTAATTACTACTTTTGGTACAAAACAACTGCGTTGTAAACAGTGCCATAAATTCCCAGACTTCCATACTGGCAAATGTGAGAAATGTGAATAACAAAAATCACAATATGATTTTTTTGGTAAGCGCTTATGTTTAGCGCTTTAAAAAATACATTAGCCACACCCATTACAGGCTTTAAACTTAAGTACCTGCCATTACTATTAATTTATTTTGCTTACGGCGCACAAGGCTTCGTTAGCATCGCCCTAACCTTTTGGGAAAAAGAAAACCTAACATTAAGCACAGACCAACTACTAATGATTGGTGTTTGGGTCTCATTACCTTGGGGAATGAAGGTTCTATTTGGGCCATTGATCGATGGCGTTAAAATTCTCGGATCCAAACGCAAGATATATATTCTTATTGGCGCCGCATTAGTCGCCTTACAGTTTTTGTTATTAGCTTCAATGGGTACAGGGCATGCTTTCACCGCAAGTTTAGGCTTAAGTACTTATCAATTGTATTTACTAGCTTCAATACTAGGCGCAACCGGTTTTGTGATTCAAGATGTCACTGCCGACACCATGACCACAGAAGTCGTAGATAGAGAAGGAAAGTCAGAGGAAGCAATAAAATCCGAACTCGCACTCGTACAATTACTTGGGCGTATGTCTTTATATACTGCCCTGCTTGCTGTAGCAGGCTTATCAGGCTTTGTGGCAAGCAAGTTTAGTTTTTCTACAGTGATGCTAATGGCACTTTGGATTCCTGCCTTATCAGTAGTTGGCGTAATTTTTTTAAACTTAAAAGAAAATAACGAAGAAGCATCAATTAACAAGGCAATTTTATTCGGCGGCATAGCCTATGTCAGCTTTTCATTGTGGATGGCATTTTCAAACATCTCTTACGGGCAAGAACTGAGCTTTTTAGTGTCGGCAGTTGTTCTTATATTCTTAATGCGCAGTTTATTAAAAACACAAAATCGTGATGATGTTATTGCGGTTAGTTTATTAATGTTAGTTGTATTTATATTCAGAGCCATGCCAACAACAGGCCCAGGCTTTAATTGGTTTGCCATTGATGAGCTAGGTTTTGATGAGCAATTCTTTGGCGTACTCAAACAAATCGAAGCCATTATCGCGCTTGGCGCTTTATGGTTAATGGCAAGTTGGATAGTAAAGCAATCAATTAAGCGCGTTTATATTTTGTTGATTGTACTAACAGCCGCAATTAGCTTACCTGAAATTATTTTATATTATGGCTGGTATGAAAATATGGGTTTAAGTGCACGCACAGTAGCGTTAATTGATACGGCTATAGAAAGCCCCCTAGCGAATATAGCCATGGTGCCACTATTAGCCATGATTGCTTTTTACGCGCCAGCCGGTGGCCGCGCAACATGGTTTGCAGTAGCTACATCTATGATGAATCTAGCCTTAACAGCATCAGCCATGAGTACTAAATATTTAAATAAAGTCTTTGTGGTTACACGTGAAGTGAAAGATGACGCAGGACAGATAATAACAACAGCTGACTATTCACAACTGGGCAATCTAATGCTTGTTAAAACCATTATCGGTTTAGTCTTGCCACTAATCTGTGTTGTATTATTTTGGCGTAATATTAAAAAATAAGTGACGATTAAAAGATTTTTTCTTAGGCAAGGCGAACTTGCACGGAAAAGCGGAGCGTACTTGCTGTACGTGAGCATTTGAGTACACTTTCAACGCCGCATAAGGAAAAAAGATTAGATTTTAAGGATGTTAGCTCGGTAGTATTGCATTTCTGCGATGGACTCACGAATATCATCTAGGGCTAAATGTGCGCCCTTCTTTTCAAAGCCATCTGCAATTTCAGGTGCCCATAGGTTAGCGGCTATTTTAAAGCTGGATACATCAAAGTTACGGTAGTGAAAGAAGGCTTCTAGTTTTGGCATTAGGCGCGCCATAAAGCGTCTGTCTTGGCAGATGCTGTTACCGCACATTGGTGATTTACCTTTACCTACATATTGCTCTAAAAAGTCTATAGTCTCTTGTTCAGCTTGCGCCATATTGTACTGGCTGTCTTTAACGCGTTGGCTTAGGCCTGAAGCCCCATGATGAGAGGTATTCCACTCGTCCATACCGTCTAAAACACTGTCTTCTTGATGAATGGCAATTACTGGCCCTTCGGCTAGGGTATTTAGGTTTTTATCAGTAACAATCGTTGCTATTTCAATAATTTGGTCGCTTTGAGGCTCTAAACCTGTCATTTCTAGGTCTATCCAAATTAAGTTTTCGTTGTTTTTCTGTATATCAGCCATTTCGCTACCTAAAGTCTCAAGAGTGTCATTAAGATTTAAAAAATACAGTATACTCTAGAACATAATTAAACTGATAAATAAAATATATGAGCAAAGAACTACTTCAGTCATTACTAAGATCATCTTGCAAACCTAGCCGCCCTCTACTATCTGATAGTGAGCGCAATAAATTCGTAAAGGCAATTGATAAAAGCTGGAAGTTAAAAAAGGGCGAAACTGTACTTTCGCGTGAAGTTATCTGTAACAACTACCATGAAACTATTGCCTTTGTTAACGCAGTAGCATGGCTTGCTCACCAACAAGATCACCACCCTGATTTAAAAGTTTCTTACAGCCGTTGCAAAATATCTTTGTCTACACACGATGCTGACGGCATTACAAAAAATGACTTTATTTGCGCTGCAAAAATAGACGCACTACTCGATTAACTGTTTGAACACTTCTAGCAAACAATTCAGTTCAGAATTACAAGACGGCTTGGTTATTTGTAACCACGGCCACTTTGCGACGGTTGAAAATAATGAAGGCGAACACTTTAAATGCACTTGCCGACGCAAGTTAGGCATTGTTGTCGCTGGCGATAGAGTTAAATGGCAACAAACTGATAATAACGGCGGTGACATTACTAAGCTTGAAAAGCGTTCATCGGTATTTAGCCGTTTAGATTTTCGTATGCAAAGTAAAGTATTAGCGAGCAACATCAACCATATTGTTATTGTTAATGCGGTACTCCCTGAGCCTGACCCTTTTCTTATTGATAGCTACTTAGCCGCCGCAAGCAACTTAGACTGCGATGTAACGATTCTATTTAACAAAATAGATTTACTTAGCGAAATTAGTGACCCGCAAAGCTACCATAATTTAAAACAAGTTTATGAAGACTTAGGCTACAAAACTGCGGAGCTATCTTGCAAAGATGAAAACTATAAAGATAGCCTATTTTCTATTTTTGAAAACAAGTGTTCTATTTTGGTTGGCTTATCGGGCGTAGGCAAATCATCTATAAGCAATTTGCTCATGCCAGATCTAGATTTACGTACTCAAGAAATATCTGAGAACACATTAAAAGGCACTCACACTACAACCAATGCAGCGCTTTATCACATTGATCCCAAGGATAAATCAGCGGGCGACATTATTGATTCACCAGGTGTTCGCGAATACCGTTTCAAGCCTAAAGATATAGAAGAAATTATGAATGGCTTTGTTGAGTTTGCTGACTATAAAGAGCAATGTAAATTTAATAACTGCAAACACTTAAATGACAAAGGTTGTGCCATTAGACCTGCAGTTGAAAGTGGCGAGATAAAAAAAAGCCGTTGGGAAAGTTACGCTGCTTTAGTTGAGCAGTTTGAAGAACAGCAAAGTAGTAAGTACTAAACAGACTTTTAAAATTTAGTTAAGCCTACTAACCGGGCGGCCAAGTCAATTGGCGGCCAGCAAGAATATGCATATGAATGTGGTAAACCGTTTGCCCACCATCTTCGTTACAATTCATCACAAGACGATATCCA
>CAYZLE010000038.1:0-6657 GCA_964479305.1 uncultured Gammaproteobacteria bacterium
CTGAACGGAATGATTTCTTTAAAATCAAACTTAGTAGCTAGGTCTTGTAAATACGGCAGCAGAGCAGCTTTGTCTTGAATCGTGTCTACTTTATTCACAATAGCAATAACAGGCGCTTTGATATTGGCCATTTTTGCTAATAGTTTTGTGTCTTCTTCTGCCCAACTCATGGCTTGGCAAATAAATATAACTACATCAACATCTTCAACCGTTTGAACAGACATACGGTTCATGTAGTGGTTAATAGCATCGCGGTTTGTTAAATGAAACCCCGGCGTATCAACATAAATATATTGAGCGTTCTTTACAGTTTTTATGCCTAGCAAACGATGTCGTGTTGTTTGCGCTTTATGTGTCGCAATACTAATTTCTTCGCCCACTAATTTATTCAGAAGAGTAGATTTACCAACATTAGGTCGCCCTACTAAACCAACATAGCCGGATTGATATTTATCAGTCATTTTAATTTCTTTAGCTCTTTAAGCGCCTTTTCGGCACATATTTTTTCAGCTTTACGACGGCTGATGCCCTCTGCTTCCACTGTGATATTTAAACTTTGAATGATGCATGAAACGGTAAATACCTTTTCGTGCGGCTTGCCTTGCTCTTTAATTAAACTATATTCAGGTAGATCAATTTTATGGTGCTGCAAATATTCTTGCAAAAGACTTTTAGCATCTTTTAATGTGCTTTGATCAGGAAGCTCACTTAAGCGTTGTTCAAACATCTGCTCAATGACTAATTTAACTTGCTCATAGTTTGAGTCAATATATATTGCAGCAATCAAAGCTTCTACTGCATCCGCTATAGTGGACTTACGTTGTTGCCCACCACTTCTTGCTTCTCCAGAACCCATAACAATATGGCTAGAAAGTTTATATTGAGTACCAATGATATAGAGCGATTCTTTTTTTACCAGCCACGAGCGCATGCGGCTTAAATCGCCTTCGTCTGCTTCAGGAAATCGTTTAAAAAGAAGGTCGGAAATAACTAAGTCTAGAACCGCATCACCCAAGAACTCAAGGCGTTCATTATGAGTAGATGATGCGCTTCGATGTGTAAATGCCTGCTCTAGTAAGCTTTCATTTTTAAAAGTATAAGAAAACTCACTTTCTACTAGTCGTTTAGTATCAAGCACTGCTTAGTATTGAAAGCTTATTTTAATTAGCATTAGCTTGTCTAACTTCAGTTGCATTATAAAAATGAGAATGCAAAGACAAGTTACTAAATAAAGGAGTTAGACGAACATAGTCCACAACAACCGCATAAGACTGGCTGCCTTTTACTCTAGCAATTTTATATTCATCTTTTTCTAAATTACGAATCTCATTCGTTCGTAAAAATTTCTTAAAAGCTTTATCAATATCAGCTTTTGATTTAGCTTTAGCAATACCGTCTTCAGACATGCTAGTCATGATAGTTTTCAATTGGTAGTACTGATAGTAAGTTGGAAATAGCTTCACACCAGTAATCAAGACAAAACCAGCAAGAGCAGCTACTACAATCCAGCTAACCATTGTCATTCCACGTTGCTTCTCTAAACTTTTCATATTTACACCCATATTTTAAATAATACGTTTATTATTTTATGCCTGTACCAATTCTAGAAGAATCGAATTTTTTGCCGCTTTGGCCACTTAAATCTAAGTTTAACCATATAAATTGCGCTTTACCAACTAAATTCTCTTCTGGTAAGAAATTCCAGTAACGGCTATCTTTACTATTGTCGCGATTATCACCTAAAACAAAGTAATGACCAGCTGGAACTTTCCATTGCCCGCTAAGACTACGTCTCTCTTCGCTAATAAGTATTTTATGCTCTACTTCACCCAGTGTTTCTTCATATTCACTAGCCGATATACTTTGACCACGTTCAGTATATGAAAATGGACCGATAAACTCAGGTTCTTGCAAAATACCATTTACATATAATCGCTTATCTTTATACACAATGGTATCACCAGGCAAACCGACAACACGTTTAATAAAATTAATTCGCTTATCTTCTGGAAATTTAAATACCACAACCTCACCACGCTTAGGCTCACTAATAGGAATTATTTTTTTATTGATCACCGGCAAACGTAAGCCATAGCTAAATTTGCTCACAACAATAAAGTCACCTACTTCTAAGGTTGGGTACATTGAACCTGATGGAATTCTGAAAGGTTCAAAGATAAATGACCTTAAAATTAATACCAAAAATAAAACAGGGAAAAATGAACGGCAAAAATCTACAAATGGTGGCTCTTTGTATGTGTTCGGTAATTCATTATCAGTGACGGTTTGATCATCACTAGACTGCTGTACTTTAATATCGGCAACCGCTCTTGCTTGTGCAATGCGTGTTTTACGCACAAAAAAGTAATCAACCAATGCGCCAATACCCGTTACTGCAGTAATTAAAACTATTAACAAGGCAAAGTCAAAATTCATCGAATTAAAGTAACGAAATACAAATAGAGCTACTAAGCCTATCCATACCAAACGTAGTGCTTTCAACGAAGACTTTAAATGTGATCGAATCCAAACAAAATCAACAATGGCTAAGGCAAATAGCACAATTAATACGAGTATATTTATATCCATAATTAAGGTTCTTATTATTTAATTTTAATTATCAACTTTTAGTACAGCTAAGAATGCTTCTTGAGGTATTTCAACTTTACCTACTTGCTTCATACGCTTTTTACCGGCTTTTTGCTTCTCTAGTAATTTCTTCTTACGTGAAGCATCACCACCGTAACATTTAGCTGTTACGTTTTTACGTAAGGCTTTAACATTACTACGAGAAATAATATGACCACCAATAGCAGCCTGAATAGCCACGTCAAACATTTGACGAGGAATTAATTCACGCATTTTCTCAGCAATTTCACGGCCTTTACTTAGGCTGTGCGCTCTATGCACAATCATTGAAAGTGAATCTACTTTTTCACTGTTAATCAGCAAATCAAGTTTAACTAAATCATCAGCTTGAAAACGAAGTAGCTCATAGTCAAAAGATGCAAAACCACGACTCACAGATTTTAAGCGGTCAAAGAAATCTAGAACCACTTCACTCAATGGCATTTCATATTCCATTGATACTTGAGAACCTAAATACTGTAAACGTTTTTGTACACCACGTTTTTCAATACAAAGATTAATCACTGCGCCAACATAGTCTTGCGGTAATAAAATATTTGCTCGAATAATCGGTTCACGAATTTCTTCAATTTCGTTAATCACAGGGAGTTCAGACGGATTTTGAATAGTAATCACATTACCATCTGTTTTTAGTACTTCGTAAACTACCGTAGGTGCAGTAGTAATTAAATCAAGATCATATTCACGTTCTAAACGTTCTTGAATAATTTCCATGTGCAACATGCCAAGGAAACCACAACGGAAACCAAAGCCTAGTGCTTGCGATGTTTCTGGTTCAAAATGTAAAGCTGCATCATTCAGCTGAAGCTTTTGCAGTGCGTCACGAAAATCTTCATAGTCTTCAGCACTAATTGGATACATACCGGCAAATACACGTGGCTGAGATTTTTTAAAGCCAGGCAAGGCTTCAAGTGCAGGGTGTTTTTCGGTTGTAATTGTATCTCCAACCGGAGCCGCTTCAATTTCTTTAATGCTGGCAACTAAAAAGCCTACTTCACCAGATTTTAATTCTTCTAGGTATTCAGGCTTCGGTGTATAGATGCCTACTTTTTCAACTAGAAAATCTCGGCCTGAAGACATCATGCGAATTTTTTGTTTACGTTTTAATGTACCGTTTACCACGCGTACTAAAGAAACTACGCCTAAGTAGTTATCAAACCATGAATCAATAATTAAGGCTTGTAGTGGCGCCTCTTCATCAACCTCTGGTGCTGGAATGGTTTTAACTAAAGCGTCTAATAGCTCAGTAACACCCACACCTGTTTTAGCACTTACGTCTAAAGTGTCTGTTGTATCTAGGCCAATAACATCTTCAATTTCTTTTTTAACTCTTTCTGGGTCAGCTGCTGGTAAATCGATTTTATTCAAAACAGGCATTACTTCTAAGCCCATATCAATAGCGGTGTAACAGTTGGCTACACTTTGTGCCTCAACCCCTTGTGAGGCATCAACAACTAATAATGCACCTTCACAAGCGGCTAATGAACGTGACACCTCATAAGAGAAATCAACGTGCCCTGGCGTATCAATAAAGTTAAGTTGATAAGTGATACCTTCTGAAGATGTGTAATGTAGGGTAACGCTTTGCGCTTTAATGGTAATGCCACGTTCACGCTCTAAATCCATAGAGTCGAGTACTTGGGAATCCATTTCTCGCTCTGATAAGCCTTCGCAAGTTTGAATGAAACGATCTGATAAAGTTGATTTACCATGATCGATATGAGCGATAACTGAAAAATTTCGTATATTTGACATTGACTGTTTATATTAACCTTGTTGTTTTAGCGGCTGAAACAGTAATGTTCTTACTGGTCAAAAATAGAGCCAAATAAAACTTCGTCTAAATGATAATGACATAACATTTCTTCAGTTTGATCATCGTGAATACGAACTAAGACTGGGATAAGCAAACCGTATTTCTTTTTATACTCAATATCGCTGTCTACATCGACAACAGTATATGAGAATTGATACTTTTGCTTAAGTTGGTCAAGCCGCCCGCACATATCATCGCAAAGATGGCAGTTTGGACGGCTATATACCTTAAAATTCATTGATATTACGGAATGCGTAATGCCAAATAAACAGGGCCTTGCTGACGTTGAATCAGTAGGGCTATCCGACTACCTTTGCGAGATTTTGCAATAATCTCTTTAAAATGTCTAACATTGCGTACCGCCAGGTTATTAACACGTGTAATCACGTCTCCTGACTTAACGCCTGCATTGGCAGCTGCACCTGATTCAATACCAGTCACAACAACACCATTGCCGCCGAGATTATACGCATCTTTTAGCTCTGCGTCAGGTGTCTCAATCTGCATTCCTAGCAGTTTCTCACCTTTCATCTCAGATTTAGGCTCAGATTGCTCTGCAAGCTTCTCTTCAGACGGTAATTTACCTATTTTAATGCGTAAGCTTTTCGCTTTACCGTTACGCAATAACTTAACTGTTGCCTTACTATCAACCGGCACACGACCTACTAGAGGAGGCAAATCAGATGATAAACGTATAGGAGAACCATTAAACTCTAGAATAACATCCCCCGATTCAATACCGCCCTTTTCAGCTGGGCTGTCCTTAATAACTTGCGTTACAAGAGAACCTTTTGGTGTTTTCATACCAAAGCTATCCGCTAATTCACGAGTAACTTCTTGAATATAAACACCCAACCAACCACGCGACACTTTGCCATCTTTCTTTAATTGAGCAACAACTTCCATTGCCACATCAATAGGGATAGCAAACGATAGGCCCATAAAGCCGCCTGTTCGGCTATAAATTTGCGAATTAACACCCACAACTTCACCGTCTAAGTTAAATAGAGGGCCACCTGAATTACCCGGATTGATCGCAACATCGGTTTGAATAAATGGTACGTAATTATCTTTTGGTAAAGAACGGCCTAGGGCACTAATAATCCCAGATGTCACACTGTAATCAAAACCAAATGGAGAGCCAATGGCTACAACCCACTCACCTACTTTTGCATCTTTAGAACGACCTAGACTTACAATGGGTAAATTTTTAGCATCTAATTTGAGTAAGGCAATATCACTCATTGCATCTGTACCCACTAAAGTCGCTACATATTCATTTCGATCATTCAAACGCACCGTGATTTCGTCGGCCCCTTCTACAACATGGTTATTTGTAATGACATAGCCGTCTTTTGAAATAATAAAACCAGAGCCAGTTGAATGCGGTCTAGGCTGGCCTTTCTTGTTCGGTTTATTCGGTGAGCTTTTAGGTGCTTGCTGACCAAAAAAGTCTTTAAACATTTCACCAAAAGGTCCTTGCAGCATTTCTGGTGGAATACCTTGCTGGTTATAAGACAGTGGCGATGATGACGATGTGCGAGTAGTTGTAATATTTACAACAGCATCTTTGTTCTGTTCAATTAAGGGAACAAAATCAGGTAATGCGCGTGCTTGAGCCAAGTTAGGAAGACCAGGCAGGCTAACAACAAAAAGAAAAGTAAGAACAAAAAAAGACAAACGTTTAAACATTAAAAACCTCATAAAAATTGTAGTCGCTATTTATGACATCAATTTCACAGAAAAGTGCGGTGACGCAGGCGATTCTAAAGCAATCATTTTTGCTTCGAATATTGATTTAAGTTGAGATTGACGCATTAGTTTTTTAAGCGCTAAAAACATCAACACTAAACTAGTGATACTAGAAAAAATAACCAAGCCTTCGCTTACAGTGAAGTAGCTAGCAATAAGTGCAGCCATGAAAAAACTAACTAAAGGTAAAACATAAATTAAGAAAGACCCGGACAACAAAGCATTTTCTTCAATACTTATATCAACAAAGTCACCCACTTTAGCATTCAAAGTATTGTCGACTTTAATAGCCGCCATTTTCTTTCCAATAACTTCGCTTAGTACGGATGTACCACAGCCTTTTTTAACAGAGCATGATTGACAAGTTGACTGACGCTGCACAGCAAGCCATGCCTTGTCGCCTTTAACATCAACTACTTGAGCGCGTTCTTTTAACATTG
>CAYZLE010000038.1:6757-8962 GCA_964479305.1 uncultured Gammaproteobacteria bacterium
ATTGTTAAATTGGTAAACATCATTTGTTCAACAATACGACCCTGTTCGTTTATCACACTGCTTTTAAGCAAAAGTTTAGATTCTTTTTCAATCCAAAATTTATAACCGTAACGATAAGAGTCTTTAGGCTGAATAGATACAATAGTTGTATCAAAATCGGCAATACGTTCTTGTCCGCTAATTTTAAAATTATAGTTATCTTTAATCGTTGTTAAATCAACCGGCAATTGAGCAGGCAGCTGACTTTCAATAATAGAGCTATCGACAACCACTGATTTAGTTGATGGCCAAACACAAGTTAATACACTTTCGTCTTTTAAAATTTCTCTAGCTTCACCGTTTAAAGAATATAAACGCTCAGAAATTTTTCCGCCTTGATTAAGGTGGGCATAGTCCATACTTTCAAGTTTGTCATCACTGATATAAACAAAATTACCGTAATAACTTTTATCTTGCATGGCTGTTGTCATGCTATTTAATAAATAAACAGCATCTGACTCAGTGCGAGAAACAAGATCTGTTAATTGCTGGGGTAATTGCTCTGCAGATTCACTATCTTGCAATGTTGCCGTTGCTACAACTGGAAATACGCTAACAGGCAATAAAGCCAAACTTGTTGAAAGTAACAATTTTCTAACATTCATAAAGATAATCTTTTTCTTATTAATCGTCGTAGCCAGCTAATCTTGCATACGGCATCATGCCGTGAAGTGTGCCAGTTGAACGAACATGGTTCATCAGCATTGAATTGAGTTTTTCAGCCATTAGCTTATTGGCTTCTTGTTCTTCCAATGAAGCAGAAGGAGCTGAACGCTTCCAACGAAGGTCGCTAGAGAAGTTATCGCTAAATGCATCGTTAGTTGTCGTTAAAACATTAACGGGTAATACCGTAATGCCCGCACCCACTGATGCAGTAGCTGTATTTTTAACTGTAATAGCTGGTTCTTTATCTAGTAAATCAATCAAGCTACGTTCTTCTGCTGGTACAACTTCATTTTGCGCCAAGGGTGTTTGCCCAGGAGCATTATCTGTAGGCTGCCAAACTGTTTGAAGCCCGCTCACTGTTACAGCCGCTACTGTAGCAGCTACGGCTAAACCAGAAACTGTGCGTAACCAAGGTTTTTTAACACGAGACGTTTTAGGGGATAATACAACTGGTTCTTGCTCAATTGCATGCATAACACTTTTAGAAAAGTCTTTTGGCAATGCTGCAGGAACAGTCTCTTTAATCACGCTACTTATTAAATGGTAGTTAGTCCACTTTTTTGCGGCTTCTGAGTTGTTCTTGATATTATCAATATCTGACTGATTAAATGACGCTTCGCCATCAACTAAACTGGATATTTTTTCTGACATTTTCAATACTCTATCAACTTGATTGTTAGTTTGTATACAAATTATGAATTAAGTTCCGCTAAAGCAGCATCAATTGCCTCTCTAGCACGAAATATTCGTGATCTTACTGTCCCAATTGGGCAAGACATCGTCTCAGCAATCTCTTCGTAGCTCATTTCTTCGTATTCACGAAGCGTAATAGCCATTTTTAAATCTTCGGGTAAAGCCGCGATGGCATCAATAATAACGTCGCGCATTTGCTCAGACATCATTAATCTTTCAGGGGTAGCGTATTCTCTTAAGGCTGTAGCACTTTCAAAGTTTTCTGCGTCTTGGGCATCAATATCTGAACCTGGGGCACGTCGACTCATTGAAACAATATGGTTTTTGGCTGTATTAATCGCCACACGGTACATCCACGTATAGAAAGCGCTTTCTCCACGAAAATTTTTCAAGCCACGATAGGCTTTTATAAAGGCATCTTGGGTAACATCTTCTACTTCAGCCTGATTATGAACATAACGACTTACCAAGTGCATAATACGGGTCTGATACTTTGTTACCAAAATTCCAAAAGCGGCTTGATCGCCTTTTTGCACTCGTTCCACTAGTGCTTGATCTATTTCTTTTGCGCTCGTCAAGATTGTCTCGTTATTATAGTTAGTTACTGTATTTTAAGCGTTTTATAAATTATTTTTCTTAAAACAGATTAAGTATGCCAAAATGAGACAAGAAAAACACCAAATGGTTTAATTTAAATATAAATATGTCAGAAAATACTCACTATAGTGATGTGTTAATCATTGGCGGCGGTGCTGCCGGCATGACACTCGCTTTGCACCTTGCCAAGAAACACTCTGTATCACTCAT
>CAYZLE010000039.1:0-8909 GCA_964479305.1 uncultured Gammaproteobacteria bacterium
TTGCCATTCGTGTTGCACCTGGTCGCAACATCGCCATCATGATTGAGGCCGCTGTTCAAAACCACCTCTTATTCCTACAAGGCTACGACTCTAACGCTACGTTTATCGAGCGCCAACAAAGATTTATTAACGACCCTAATTCCTCAGAATAGGGTATTGCTTTTATACTAATCAAAGCTATAATTAATATTAGCGTGTAAAAATTACACAAAACTTATACAAGGCCCGAATGAGACTCATAATCATCAGCGGTTTGTCTGGCTCAGGCAAAACTATCGCTTTAAATACTTTAGAAGACGAAGGCTTCTACTGTATCGATAACATACCGCCAGCTCTCCTCTTAAGCGTATTATTAAAACTTAAAGAGAACCCATCGTCTCATTACGAGCAAACCGCTATTGGCATTGATGCCCGCGCTAGCTCAGATGACCTGCGTAGACTGCCAGCTTATATTCAAGAACTATCTGAGCATGGCTTTGATCCCGAAGTGATATTTTTACAAGCGATAAACCGCATACTGGTTAAACGCTATAGCGAAACACGCCGTAAACACCCATTGTCACACGACAACAGCCTACCTCTAAAAGAAGCGATAAAATTAGAACGTGACTTATTAGGCGATATTCAAGACAAGGCTAACTTAAGCGTCGACACTACCGAGCTTAACGTTTACGCACTAAGAAGCGTTATAGCCTCATACGTACTTGAAGACGAAACCAAGTCAAATGAGCTAACCATACTATTTCAATCTTTTGGTTTTAAACACGGCATACCAAACGACACCGACTTTATGTTCGATGTACGTTGTTTACCTAACCCATTTTGGGATCCAGAGCTTAAAAAATATAACGGCCTAGACACACCCGTCATAAACTTCCTAGCTAGCCAGCCCGACGTTAAAGAGATGCAAGACGACATTGCCGCTTTCGTCAAAAAATGGCTACCTAAGTTTAGAGCAGAAAGCCGTCGTTACATGACAATATCTATAGGCTGCACAGGCGGGCAACATCGCTCCGTTTACTTAGCTGACCAATTAGGTGACATCTTTATTAAAAGTGAAAACCAAGTACTAACGCGTCACCGTCAGTTAAATGAAACAATCCAGGTCGAAAAAAAGTAATGACCGCCGGTATCATTACACTGACTCACAATGATATTGGCCTAGAAATATACAATACGGCGTGCATGATCTTTGATAAAGAGCTCGCCAAATACAAACACATAGGCTTAAGACGATCTTTTGACCTAGACAAACTTGAAAAAAGCATTGAAGAATTGATTCAGCAATGGAATACAGATGACGGCATATTGATCTTAACCGACATAGTTGGCGCATCACCTTGCAATCTTTCTTGCCGATTTAAAGACCGCAAAAGCATAAATGTCATTAGTGGTCTAAACTTAGCAATGATGCTTAAAGCAATGAACAAAATTAATTTACCCATAAACAAACTTACAAAGGAAGTAAAAGCAGCAGGAACTCAAAGCATAAATGAATATTGATACTTTAAAACAAGACATACAAATTATAAATAAGCTTGGCTTGCACGCGCGTGCTGCTGCCAAACTAGTATCTACAGCATCACAATACGATGCTGAAATTCATATTGGCTATGAAAATAAAATGGTTAATGCAAAAAGCATAATGGGCGTTATGATGCTTGCTGCAAGCAAAGGTACAACCCTGCAACTCACCAGCGAAGGCAAAGATGCTGAAATAGGCCTCCAAGCCATTACCGACCTAATCAATAATTTTTTTGGAGAAGAAGAGTAAACCTTACTCTCTTCTTTTTTAAATAAACACCAAGTCACTTATATTTCCTCTCTAGGCTTTGCTTATAGCCCTAATGCTTTCAGGCTTAATTGCTTTACTAGCACGAAGTCTTTACTATTGACCCATGATTGAGCATAAGCAAAATTCCTATACTTCTGACCGCGCCAATAGATTAAATGATCTATTAGACAGTGGTGCAATACAGCAAGCTGCTCTCATGCTCAACAACTTGCACCCAGCTGAAATTGCTGATTTGCTTGAATCATTACCACGCACTCAGCGTAATTTACTCTGGGGCTTAGTCCACCAATCTATTGAAGGTGATGTACTTGTTGAATTAGGCGACGATATTCGTCATACCCTAATAGACAAAATGGACCAAGGCGAAATTGTAGCCGCCTTAGCTAACCTACAAACCGATGACCTTGCCGATGTTGTAGCCTCGCTACCTGAAACGGTTATCGACCAAACTTTATCGGGCTTAGATCATCAACGTTTAAACCGCCTACAAAGCGTACTGTCTTACGACGAAGATACCGCTGGCGGCTTAATGGACTTAGACTTTATTGCCATTCGCCCAGACGTAAATATAGAAGTTGTGCAACGCTACCTAAGACAGCTAGGTAAAATTCCAGCGCAAACCAATAACCTATTTGTTGTAGATCGACAAAATCGCTATCTTGGTAATGTTCGCCTAGGTGAAATTTTGGTGCACGAACCCAGCACCCTGATTAGCGAAATTGTTGAAAAGAATACCCATGCTATTAACCTAAGAATGGACACGCACGAAGTGGCGCGTTTATTCGAAGATCGCAATTGGATTACCGCACCCGTTGTCGACGACGACGACATACTCAAAGGCCGCATCACCATTGATGACGTTGTTGACGTTATTCGTGAAGAGGGTGAAAAATCTATGTTAAGCATGGCGGGTTTGAACGAAGATGAAGAAATCTTCTCACCTATTATGGAAAGTACACGCCGTAGAGGAATTTGGTTAGGCCTTAACCTAATAACTGCTTTTATTGCTGCTGGCGTAATTGGCTTATTCGAAGCCACTATTTCCGAAGTCGTCGCCCTAGCAGTACTACTACCTATTGTAGCCAGCATGGGTGGCATTGCTGGCAGCCAAACCCTTACACTTGTTATTCGCGCTCAAGCACTTGGCCAAATTGGCCCCAGCAACTCGCGTGCACTATTAATTAAAGAAATACTGATTAGCTTATTAAACGGCATACTGTGGGCTAGCGTAGTATCGCTGGCCGTTTATTTATGGTTTGGTGAAATAAACATTGCGCTTATTATTGCCGCGGCCCTGCTGATTAACTTAGCGATTGGCGCAGCTTCTGGCGTTATCATTCCTAGAATACTTAAACGTATTAAAATCGACCCCGCACTTGCTGGCGGAGTCATCTTAACTACCGTAACCGATGTTATCGGCTTTGCCGCCTTTCTAGGTATAGCGACGCTCGTTTTGAAGCCTTAAGGCTTCTATAAACCTTCAGGCCAGTTCTGAATACCCAAATATAAAAACAACAAGGCAAATAAAGCCGTTGCAATAGTCGCAAGTAAAACCTTTGTGTTCATACCCTGCTTCTGTAGATATGTAACGCCGGCATACACGCCAAAACAACAAATAAACATCGCCAGTTCATTCATTAATAAAACCAACAATAACGGCAATTCATAGCCCTTATCTGCTTTTACTATCGAGAAAAAGTACTGAAAAACCGTAAAAAACACTGCCATGTACAGTGCCACATATGTAAATAACTTACCTTTTACAAAAATCATTTCTAACCTTTTAATATAATTATGTCTTTATTATACCTATCTTATTTTTAATCGATAAGCTTAGTTTTCATCTTAAATCAGCTGTTTTTAACAAAAAGGTTTACAGGCAAAATAATATTCTTCTGAGTTATTTAAATTTAGGTTTTTTTCTTAATTTTTTTAATAGACAGTTTTTATAAGTTATTGATTAATAAAAAAGAAGCGTTTCAGCACACTTTTTCCAAAAGTTATCCACAGCATCTTAACCGTTAAAACACATCATATAGTGCTTGACCCGCTTCGAACACACACTCTATAGTAAGATTCTTAGATGAGAGAGCTAAAACCCCTATATCTTGTGCCAAAACAAGCATTTAGCGGCCAGCTTCTAAAAACACAAAAAAAACAACTAAATTTTAGTCAAAAAATCACATTCGGAGTGGGCTATGCAACAAACTGATCAAACCAAGGCACCTGAGGCTGCAGCAGCTGTACAAGGTACAAAACAAACAACTGGCTACGCCGAAATTGAAGCAACAGCTCCAGGTAAATACCGTGTTATTCGTCGTAATGGCAAAGTAACGGGTTTTGATAAAGAAAAGATCAAAGTTGCAATCACTAAAGCATTTTTAGCGGTAGAAGGTGGCAATGCTGCTGCATCTAGCCGTATTCATGAAACCGTATCTAAAATGACAGAAGTTGTTTTTAACTCACTAACACGCCGTAAGCCAGATGGCGGCACATTCCACATTGAAGACATTCAAGATCAAGTGGAACTGAGCCTTATGCGTGAAGAGCACCATAAAGTAGCTCGTGAGTACGTACTTTATCGTGAAACACGTTCACAAGAGCGTGCAGCCGAAGAAGCTACACAAGCACCCGCTACACAGCGTAAAGGTGCTGATATTTCAGTAACTAAAGAAGACGGCACAAAAGCACCACTAGATATGGCGCGTATTGAAACTGTTGTTGCTGAAGCTTGTGCAAACATTGAAGACGTTGATGGCGAAATCGTTATCACCGAAACACTACGTAACGTATTCGACGGCATTGCCGAGAAAGACATCGCACCGGCGATGGTACTATGTACTCGTGTAATGATCGAAAAAGAACCTAACTACGGTTATGTTGCAGCGCGTCTACTATTAGATAGCCTTCGTACAGAAGCACTAACATTTATCGACGGCACACCAACTAACGCTACACAAACAGAAATGGCGGCTAGCTACCCGAGCTACTTTAAAAAGTACATCAGCAAAGCTATCGACCTAGAACTACTAGACCCTGCTCTAGCAAGCTACGACCTAGACCGTTTAGGCGCAGCACTAAAACCTGAGCAAGATCACAACTTTACTTACCTAGGTTTACAAACATTATTCGACCGCTACTTCATCCACTCAGACGAAGTGCGTTTCGAACTGCCACAAATCTTCTTTATGCGCGTAGCAATGGGCTTAGCCATTAACGAAGAAGATCGTGAAGCACGTACTATCGAATTCTACGAACTACTATCATCGTTCGACTTTATGAGCAGTACACCAACACTATTTAACTCTGGCACATTACGTCCACAGTTATCGTCTTGCTACCTAACAACCGTTCCTGATGACCTTCGCGGTATCTTCAGCGCCATTTCAGATGACGCTATGCTATCTAAATATGCTGGCGGCCTAGGTAATGACTGGACACGTGTTCGCGCAATGGGCTCGCACATTAAAGGCACTAACGGTAAAAGCCAAGGTGTTGTACCTTTCCTTAAAGTGGCTAACGATACGGCTGTTGCAGTTAACCAAGGTGGTAAACGTAAAGGCGCAATGTGTGCCTACCTTGAGTCATGGCACTTAGACATCGAAGAGTTCTTAGACCTTCGTAAAAACACAGGTGATGATCGTCGTCGTACACACGACATGAACACAGCTAACTGGATTCCAGACTTATTCATGCAACGTGTTGCAGAAGAAGGCGAATGGACACTATTCTCACCAGACGAAGTTCCAGATTTGCACGACCTATGTGGTAAAGCATTTAAAGCAGCTTACGAAAAATACGAAGCTAAAGCAGACGCTGGCGAAATCGATGCATACAAACGTATTCCAGCAACACAGCTATGGCGCAAAATGTTAGCCATGTTATTTGAAACAGGTCACCCTTGGGTAACTTTCAAAGACCCATGTAACCTACGTAGCCCGCAGCAGCATATTGGTGTTGTTCACTCGTCTAACCTATGTACTGAAATTACATTAAACACATCAGACGACGAAATTGCCGTATGTAACCTAGGTTCAGTTAACTTGCCACAACACGTTAACGAAAACGGCCTAGACATGGAAAAACTAGAGAAAACCGTAACTACTGCAATGCGCATGCTAGATAACGTAGTTGACTACAACTACTACGCCGTACCACAAGCGAAACGCTCAAACATGCGTCACCGCCCTGTTGGTTTAGGTGTAATGGGTTTCCAAGACGGCCTTTACAAAATGAACATCTCTTACGCTTCAGACGAAGCTGTAGAATTTGCTGACCGCAGCATGGAAGCCATTAGCTACTACGCTATTTCAGCTTCATCACAACTTGCTGAAGAACGTGGCAGCTACGAATCATTTGAAGGTTCACTATGGCACCAAGGCATCATGCCTCTAGACTCAGTTAACCTACTAATGGAACAACGCGGAAGCTACTGCCAAGTAGATCGCTCGTTCACACTAGACTGGGAAAGCCTACGTAGCCGCGTACAAACAGTGGGTATGCGTAACTCTAACTGTATGGCGATTGCGCCAACGGCAACCATCTCAAACATTTGCGGTGTGTCACAGTCTATCGAGCCTACGTACCAAAACTTATTTGTAAAATCTAACCTATCTGGCGAATTTACAATCGTTAACCCATACCTAATCAAAGACCTGAAAAAACGTGGCCTTTGGGATTCAGTAATGGTTAACGACCTTAAATACTACGACGGCAGCCTACAAGCAATCGAACGTATTCCAGCTGACCTAAAAGAAATGTACTCAACTGCATTCGAAATGGACGCACGCTGGTTAATTGAAGCTGCTTCACGCCGTCAAAAATGGATTGACCAAGGTCAATCACTAAACCTTTACATGGCAGAGCCTTCAGGTAAAAAGCTAGACACACTTTACAAGCTAGCATGGGTACGTGGTCTTAAAACGACTTACTACTTACGCTCAATGGGTGCGACTCACGTTGAGAAATCAACTATGGACTCAGCATCTGCAAGCAAGCTAAATGCGGTAGAACAAGCTCCAACTGCGGCAGCAGCGCCAGCAGCACCTTCGACACAGGCTTACGAAGACCCATTAGCAAACGTTGATATGGACAGTGCAGAAGCGCCGCAAGCATGCTCGCTACTAGATCCAGATTGCGAAGCTTGCCAATAAACATATACATAATAAAAACATAACGATACAAAGAGACAGAGGAATAAAACGTCATGGCTAAGAACGATTGGGACGACCCATTTGCAGAAGCAAACAAAACAGTTGATATCATTGAAACACGTGCTCCGGTAGCACCGGCTGCTCCAGTAGCACCAACTGCGCCAGTAGCACCGGCCGCTCAACAAACAGCGCCAGTAGCAGAAGCTACACCAGCAGCTGTTGTAGACAGCAGCCTAGAAGCACTCGTTAAAGAAGAAGCGGGTCCAGCCACTACTTCAGAAACTGAAGAGAAAGCAGGCGCAACAGGCCTAGAGCAAATTGAAATGGGTGCGGCACGTATTCAAGTTGACGACAAAAAAATCATCAACTGCAAAGCCGACCTTAACCAACTAGTACCATTCAAATACGACTGGGCTTGGCAGAAGTATCTAGACGGTTGTGCAAACCACTGGATGCCTCAAGAAGTAAACATGACAGCTGACCTTGCGCTATGGCGCAGCGAAGACGGCCTAACAGAAGACGAGCGTACAATCGTAAAACGTAACCTTGGTTTCTTCTCAACAGCCGACTCACTAGTCGCTAACAACCTAGTACTAGCGGTTTACCGTCACATTACAAACCCAGAGTGTCGTCAGTACCTACTACGTCAAGCGTTTGAAGAAGCGATTCACACACACGCTTACCAGTACTGCGTACAGTCACTAGGTCTAGACGAAGCTGAAATTTTCAACATGTACCGCGAACTACCAAGCGTTGCAGCTAAAGCAGAATGGGCACTTCCATTCACACAAAGCCTTGGCGACGAAAACTTCCACACAGGCACACCAGAAAACGACCAACGTTTACTGCGTGACCTAATTGCGTTCTACGTAGTATTCGAAGGCATCTTCTTCTACGTTGGTTTTACACAAATCCTATCAATGGGTCGTCGTAACAAACTAACAGGCGTAGCGGAACAGTTCCAATACATCCTGCGCGACGAATCAATGCACATGAACTTTGGTATTGATGTAATTAACCAAATTAAAATCGAAAACCCACACCTGTGGACAGAAGAATTTAAGCAAGAAATGATCGACCTAATTAAGACCGGCGTAGAGTACGAAAAACAATACGCTATCGACACAATGCCTCGCGGCGTTCTAGGTCTTAACGCTGGTATGTTCGAAGAATACGTACAGTTTATTGCTAACCGTCGTTTTGCTCAAATTGGTTTACCAGAGCAATACCCAGGTGCAACAAACCCATTCCCTTGGATGTCAGAAGTACTAGATTTAAAGAAAGAGAAAAACTTCTTTGAAACGCGTGTAACTGAATACCAAACAGGCGGCGCGCTAAGCTGGGACTAAACTCCACGCTAGCAATGCATCCCGTTATGCAGCAAACAAAAAAGGCGCTGTTTATCAGCGCCTTTTTTATAAATATGCAGGCAAAGGAACTACAGCTTAACCATGTCAAAACCAAACATATTTAACAAAACCAACCTACTATTTATAATTTTAGGTGGCTTCTTTATTTGCAACGCCTTAACCGCGCAGCTTATTAGCGTAAAAATATTCTCGCTCGAAGACAGCCTCGGCATCACGCCTTTTAACTGGGCCTTATTTGGTCAAACAGGCTCGCTGCAATTTACCGTGGGCGTATTACTTTGGCCTATTATTTTTGTGATGACCGACATCATCAACGAATACTACGGCAAGCGTGGCGTTAAAATATTGTCATACCTATCAATCGGCCTGATTAGCTACGCTTTCTTAATGATATTTGCAGGCGTAAACCTAAGCCCTGCCGACTGGTGGATTGGCTCAGGCGAATCGCTCAATGTCGACAACATGCAAAACGCTTATAGCGCCGTACTTGGCCAAGGCATGTGGATTATTATTGGTTCACTCGTCGCCTTCCTAGTCGCACAATTACTCGACGTTGCCGTATTCCACCGCATTCGCAAAGCCACAGGCGAA
>CAYZLE010000040.1:0-8876 GCA_964479305.1 uncultured Gammaproteobacteria bacterium
TTATCTTTGGATATTGATTCATCTCCAATTGAGCTAAGTGATGAGGCTACAGAAGCAATTGATATAGAGGGTGTTGAAGACGAAATCAATGATTTATCAATAGATATGAGCCCTGACTCAACTATGGCAATAGGTGTTGATGATGAAATTGAAAGTAATGATCTTACAGGCGATTTAACTAGTGCATTAGATGCAGTTTCACTTGATGATGATATGTTAGATATTGATGAAGCTGATTTAAGTTTTGACGGTGGTCTGTCTGCAAGTGGTGACGATTCACTTGCCGATTTAAGTTTAGGTTTAGATGGAAGCTTAGCTGCTGATGCCTCTAGTGCTGGCGATGAAATTATTGCTGACCTTGAAGCTTCAACTAGTGATTTAACAGAGATTGACTTTGATGATGATGGTTTAAGTGGTGTACAAAATACAAGTGATACTCTAGGCCAAGACACCATTGATATTGATAATATTATGGTTGATGACGAAGTTGAAACAAAACTTGATTTGGCAAGAGCTTTTATTGATATGGGCGATGTTGAAGGTGCTAAAAGCAGCTTGGAAGAAGTAATAGCTGAAGGGACTGTAGAGCAGATCAAAGAAGCAAAATCATTAGTTTCAAAACTATCTTAGCAGATATTTAATGTATGCATAAAATAGCGTGCCGCGTAGAGTACCAGGGGCACGCTTATTCCGGCTGGCAATTTCAAAAACACTCAAACTCGGTTCAAGCTTGTGTAGAAGATGCAATATCTCGCGTAGCAAATGAAACCGTGACTGTGATATGTGCTGGCAGAACCGATGCTGGCGTTCATGCCACCGGCCAAGTTATTCATTTTGAAACCAATACTCAACGTAGTGACTATAGTTGGATAATGGGTATTAATGCTAACCTTCCAGATGATATAGCAATAAAGTCTATTCATAAGGTAAATGATGACTTTCATGCACGTTTTAGTGCAACAAGTAGAAGCTACCGCTACATTATCTATAACAAACAAACACCAAACGCACTTTATACAAATCTAGTTACATTATATCGCCAGCATTTAGATGCTGATGCAATGCAAGAAGCAGCAAAGCATTTGGTGGGGAAGCATGACTTTAGTTCTTACAGAGCCGCTCGTTGCCAAGCAAATACAGCTATTAGAACAATATCTGAACTTAATATAGAGCGCAAAGGTGACTATATCTACATAGACATCACAGCTAATGCTTTTCTATATCATATGGTCCGTAATATCGTAGGTGTTTTGCTTTCAATAGGTGTGGGTGAGCAGCCAATAGTGTGGGCAAAGTCGGTTTTAGAGGCAAAAGATAGAAAAAAGGGCGGTGTTACAGCATTATCTGACGGATTATATCTAGTTAGAGTACAATACCCGCCGGAACATGGCCTATCTGATGATTTCGCTGTGCCACAGTACAACTAAGCAAATACAATCATGACATCTAGAACACGTATCAAAATGTGTGGGTTAAAAACTCCTGATGACGCTCTTTTAGCGGCAGACTTGGGTGTGGATGCTATTGGCCTGGTTTTTTACAGTAAAAGCCCACGAAATATAGAGCTTAAAGCTGCTGAAAAGATATTGAGTGTAGTACCAAGTTTTGTCACCACGGTGGGTTTGTTTTATAATGCCCCACAAGAAGAAGTACGCTCAATTATAAAGCACTTAACTTTAGATACTTTACAGTTTCACGGTAATGAAAGTCTTGATTACTGTGAATCTTTTGGGCAAACATACATTAAAGCGGCTCCTATGCTGTCTAAAATTGATATCTCAGCATTTATGGCTCAATACTCGAGTGCATCTTCAATAATGTTAGATGCTATGCAGAAGGATCAAGCAGGTGGGACAGGCAAGTCATTTGACTGGAGCTCAATACCGACAGTTTTAGGTAATGAAATTATTCTTGCTGGTGGTTTAAACCCAGAAAATGTTGCTAAAGCGGTTAAAGAAACTCGTTGTTATGCAGTTGATGTTAGTAGTGGAATTGAGTCAGAAAAGGGCGTTAAAGACCATGAGAAAATGCGCCAATTTGTGCATAACGTAAATAAAATTGATAAAGAATTAAATGAAAAATAAATCTCAAGTAAATTACGCTGATTTCCCTAACGAAACAGGTCATTTTGGTCAGTTTGGTGGTCGTTTTATTGCTGAAACATTAATGCAGCCTATCGAACAATTGACAGAAGCTTACGAAAAACTAAAAAATGACCCCGTTTTCAATGCTCAATTTGATAAAGACTTAGCTGATTATGTAGGTCGTCCATCACCTCTGTATTTGGCTGAGCGCTTAACCGCTAAATATGGTTGTAAAATTTACCTTAAACGCGAAGATTTAAATCATACCGGCGCGCACAAAATCAATAACACTATTGGTCAGGCGCTTATTGCTAAGTACATGGGCAAAAAGCGAATTATTGCTGAAACAGGTGCGGGTCAACATGGTGTGGCCAGTGCAACTATTGCTGCTCGCTTAGGCCTTGAGTGTATCGTATATATGGGTGAAGAAGATATTCACCGCCAAGCGCCAAATGTTTATCGTATGCGCTTGTTAGGTGCTCAAGTTGTTCCCGTTACATCAGGCTCAAAAACATTAAAAGATGCCTTAAACGAAGCTATGCGAGACTGGGTATCTAATGTTGACGATACTTTTTACATTATTGGCACGGCTGCTGGCCCACACCCATATCCAGAAATGGTACGTGACTTTCAAGCGGTTATCGGTAGGGAGGCACGTGAGCAAATATTAGAGAAAGAAGGCCGTCTACCAGATGCATTGGTTGCTTGTGTTGGTGGTGGTTCAAATGCGATTGGTTTATTCCATCCTTTCTTGAGTGATGAAGACGTTAAAATTTACGGTGTAGAAGCAGGTGGTGATGGTATAGAAACTGGTCGTCATGCGGCGCCTCTCTCTGCTGGTAAGCCTGGTGTTTTGCATGGTAATCGCACCTACCTTATGGAAAGCCCGAGTGGTCAAATAGCTGAAACACATTCAATTTCAGCTGGTCTAGATTACCCTGGCGTTGGCCCTGAGCATTCATGGCTTAAAGACATAGGTCGCGCTAATTACGTAGGCATTACAGACAAAGAAGCATTAGATGCTTTTCATGAATTAACTAAAACAGAAGGCATTATTCCTGCTTTAGAGTCAAGCCATGCTATTGCTTACGCAACCAAGTTAGCTCAAACATTAAACGAAGATGACATTATCGTTGTGAACCTTTCAGGTCGTGGTGATAAAGACATTAATACAATTGCTGATATCGAAGGTATTGAAATTTAAAATGAGTCGCATTAAAAGTACATTTGAAAACTTAAAAAATAATAATAAAACGGCTCTAATACCCTATGTCACTGCAGGTGATCCTCAACCAGGTTTTACCGTTTCTTTTATGCACAAAATGGTAGAGGCGGGCGCTGACCTAATCGAGTTAGGCGTGCCATTTTCTGACCCTATGGCAGATGGACCCGTGATTCAACTGGCTTGTGAACGAGCCTTAGAGCATAACGTAACACTGGCTGATGTCATCGACATGGTCGCTGAGTTTAGAGAAACAAACACAGAAACACCTGTTATTTTAATGGGTTACTGTAACCCGATAGAAACGATGGGTTATGAGTTATTTGCTACTAAAGCAAAAGCAGCTGGAGTAGATGGTGTTTTAACCGTTGATTTACCTCCAGAAGAGTCTGTAGAAGCCAATAAATTATTTACTGATAACGATTTGGATTCTATTTATTTGTTGTCCCCTACAACACAAGAAAGCCGTGTTGAGCGTGTTTGTTCAATGGCAAGTGGTTTTGTTTACTACGTATCGCTTAAAGGTGTTACTGGTGCAGCTAACTTAGATGTGCAAGCAGTGAGCGATAAAATTGATCAAATTAAAACGCATACATCTTTGCCCATTGGTGTGGGTTTTGGAATTAAAGATGCCGCAACAGCAAGGCTTGTAAGTGATGTTGCTGACGCAGTTGTTATTGGTTCAGCAATTATTAAAAAAATCGTTGAAAATAAAGACGATAAAAGTAAAATTGAATCTGAAATATTTACATTATTATCGACTATTAGAGAGTCGATCGACCTTTAGGACATATTATGAGCTGGTTTGAAAAGCTACTACCAACAAAATTAACAAGCACAAAGAAAAAGGGCGGTGTTCCTCAAGGCCTGTGGATTAAATGTTCTGCTTGTGACAACGTGCTGTATAAAGACGAGTTGATTAAAACACTGAATGTTTGCCCTAAGTGTGGCAACCACATGCGTGTTAATGCGCGTCAGCGTTTAGATATGTTTTTAGATAAGGAAGGTCAAGATGAAATTGGCGCGTCTGTAGTACCAACAGACTTCCTTAAGTTTAAAGATTCAAAGCGTTATAAAGACCGTTTAAACACAGTTCAAAAGAAACTAGGCGAAACAGATGCCTTAATTGTTAAAAAAGGCACACTAAAAGAGTTACCTGTTGTTGTTGCAGCTTTTGAATTCTCATTCATTGGCGGCTCAATGGGCTCAGTAGTTGGCGAAAGGTTTGTTCGTGGTGTTGAATATTGCCTAGAGAACAACACACCGTTTGTTTGCTTTGCCGCTAGTGGTGGTGCTCGTATGCAAGAAGGCTTAATGTCTTTAATGCAAATGGCGAAAACCAGCGCTGCTGTTCAAAAAATGTCTGAAAAAGGTATTCCTTTTATCTCAGTACTAACCGACCCAACAATGGGTGGTGTGTCAGCAAGCTTTGCCATGCTTGGCGACTTAAATGTAGCTGAACCTAATGCATTGATTGGTTTTGCTGGTCCTCGCGTTATTGAGCAAACAGTTCGTGAAACTTTACCTGAAGGTTTTCAGCGTGCTGAATTCTTATTAGAAAAAGGCGCGATTGATATGATTGTAGATCGTAGAGAAATGCGCGATAAGTTACATGGAATTCTTTCTATGTTACAAAAAAAAGATGCCGTAGTATCTGAGAAAGTAGCCTAAATCAATGTCTAGGTCATTACATCAATGGCTTGAATGGCAAGAATCTGTACATCTTGAAGAGATGGATTTCAATTTAGAGAAATTGAAATCCATTTATGCAAAATTAAAACTACCCAAATTAGCTAAAAAAGTAGTCATAGTAGGCGGAACGAACGGTAAAGGTTCTTGTGTTGCTATGCTACAAGCTATTTACCACAAAGCTGGTTATAAGGTAGGCGCTTATACATCTCCGCACCTTTATAGCTATAACGAAAGAATTTCAATTAATTCTAAGCCTGCTAATGACGATGTTATAATTCGTGCTTTTGAAAAAATAGAGTCTATTAGAGGTGATGTTCCATTAACTTATTATGAGTTTGGAACATTAGCCGCCTTTGTTTGTTTTGCTGCAGAAGATTTAGATATTGCAATATTAGAAGTAGGATTAGGTGGTCGCTTAGATGCTACAAATATTATTGATTGCGATGCGTCGATACTTAGTTCCTTCTCTCTAGACCATCAAAAGATACTCGGGAATTCTTTAGATGAAATTGCGCGTGAGAAAGCGGGTATATTAAGAGCCAAGCAAGTATCATTTTGCGGTCATTATAACCCTCCAAGCTCATTAACTGAGTACGCAGAATCCGTAGGCGCTAATTTATCAATAATTGGCCAAGACTTTGATGTTCAAAAAGGTAGTAACAGTTGGATAATTAACAAACTTTCTTCTGAGGGCTTGAGTTCTGAAACTTTAGGCCCGGTAGTATTTCCAAGGTTAAGCGGTGAACATCAAGTTCGAAATGCATCTTGTGTTGTTCAAGTTTGCTATGCCTTAAATGACGAGCTTCCAGTACAAATAAACCATATAAACCAAGGTCTTGCTGGCGTGGATTTGTCAGGGCGTTGCGAATTAGTGTCAGATGTCCCTCAATTAATTGTAGACGTATCTCATAATGAAGGAGCTGTAATAGAGTTTGAGAAATTTTTAGAAGCCCAGCCCAAACGGTCTAAATGCTATATTGTTTTAGCAATTCTCGATGATAAACCAGCTGAGGCATTCTTCAAAAGCTTGGACAAATATAGTAATTATTGGTGCTTCGCTCAAGTTGATACACCTAGGTCTTTAGGTGCGGAAGAATTGGCGACAAGGTACGTGAATTACCATTCGAATAATAAAACTACGCCAAAACCGTCAACATTTTTCTTCAGTGTTAAAGAAGCCGTTCGTTCATTGTCAGGCAAAGTACAAGCTGATGACAGGGTTTTAATACTTGGCTCTTTTCACACGGTTGCTGAAGCGCTAGATTCGAGCAGGGCATAGTGCAAAACCACATAAGGTATATAAACTTTATCTGTTTACACTGTTATAATACCGCTTTAGGCTTAAATTAAGGATAACTGTGGAAAATTCTTTAAAGCAGCGTTTAATTGGCGCTATGGTCATTGTTGGTTTAGCAGTAATATTTGTACCTGCGATTCTTGATAGAAATGATGATAAAAGCCTTGCCGTTACCATGGTAGCTCCTGAAAGGCCTGATTTGCAGCAACCATTCGATGTAAAAAGCCAGCTTAAAGATAAAGAAGATGCTTTCGATGCTAAAACTATACAAACGCCTGATGAGTTGATAGTCAGCTCGAATGACCTGAGCAATAAAACAGGTTCGGAAGTAAAAGAGCTTATTTCTAGTGGTAAAAATTTAGATGAAGCTGTTGAAACTAAAGACACTAAAATCAATATTGTAAAGAAAGTACCTTTAGCAAATAAAGATACCATTCCAAAACAAGAAAGCCAGCCAAAAGAAGTTTCCAAGCCTAAGCCTGTTACAAAGCCTGCAGTTGTAGCCAATAAGCCAAATGGTAATTGGGTTGTACAGCTGGGCAGCTTTTCAAAAAAAGAAAATGCGGAAAAGCTAAAAGCTAAAATTGAAAAAAAATATAAATCTGTATATATAGACACCGTTAAAATTGCCAGCGGCAATACCTATCGATTAAGGCTCGGTAATTTCGTAGATAAAGAAACAGCAATTATAAAAAGACGTGAAGTAAAGCAAGCGTTTAATATTGCTGGTGTTGTGATGGCTAAAAGTTAGTATGGAAATTGTTGATTACATTATTTTAACGATTATTGTTTTATCTGCTTTTGTAAGTGTTATTAAAGGCTTTGTAAAAGAAGCCGTTTCACTTGCTACGTGGTTTGTTGCCATATTTGTTTCTTTAAGTTTTTCTCCTAGAGCAGCAGGCTTATTGCCTGAAAGTTTTTTGCAGCCATCATTACGTTTGGGTGTAGCGTTCATAGCTTTATTTGTTCTTGTGCTGTTGATGGGCGGCTTAGTTAAGTTTTTACTGGGTGCTTTTATTAATAAAACAGGGCTAAGTGGAACAGATAGAGCGGTAGGTGTTATTTTTGGTGTGGCAAGAGGTTTGCTTATTATTTCAGTTTTAGTTGTGTTGGCAAGTTTAACGCCAATGCCACAAGACGAATGGTGGAAGTCATCATACTTATTACCACACTTCATTGCGGTTATTGAAGGATTAAAGCCCATGCTGCCAGATGTTTTGCAGCAGTATATTAATTTTAAAGTTGAGGTTTAGAGAATGTGCGGTGTTGTTGGTGTAGTTGGTAAGTCTGCTGTTAATCAGATAATTTATGATGCCTTAATTTTACTGCAGCACCGTGGCCAAGATGCTGCGGGCATTATGACTGCAGAGCCTGACGGTAGAGTGTACCTAAAAAAATCTTTAGGTTTAGTTAGAGATATTTTTCAGCAACGTCATATGGAACGCCTTCCGGGATCGGTTGGTATTGGCCACTTGCGTTATCCAACTGCTGGACAACCATCAACTGCTGAGTCACAGCCATTTTATGTGAATTCACCTTTTGGTATTTCACTTGCTCACAATGGCAACATTGTTAATGCAGAAAAATTAAAAGAAAGTCTTTATGAAACTGATATGCGCCATATCAATACTTCATCAGATTCTGAAATATTGCTTAATATTCTAGCGCATGAAATGCAACGCTACTGTCAGCCGGTACTTGATCATGAAGATATTTTTTATGCCGTTGGTGGTGTTCATCGTCGTATAGAGGGCGGTTATGCAGTTGTTGCATTAGTAGCAGGCCGCGGCATCTTAGGCTTTAGAGATGTCAATGGTATTAGACCATTATGTTACGGTTCTCGTGAAACGGAATCGGGTACTGAATACATGATTGCTTCGGAAAGTGTTGCTTTAGAAGGTTGTGGTTTTACATTGGTCCGTGACATTGAACCTGGTGAAGCTATATATATTAGCTTCGACGGACAAGTACACACAAGACAGTGTGCTGAAGCGGATGTTGTTTCTCATCAGCCTTGTATTTTTGAATATGTTTACTTTGCTAGACCAGACAGCATGATTGATGGTATTTCGGTGCATCGTGCTCGCATGCGTATGGGTGAAAAATTAGCGCACAAGATAACACGTGAATGGCCAGACCATGACATAGATGTTGTTATTCCTATTCCAGATACCAGTCGTACTTCAGCATTAGAGTTGGCGAATACTTTAGGTGTTAAGTATAGAGAAGGCTTCATTAAAAACCGTTACATTGGTCGTACTTTTATTATGCCGGGCCAAAAAGAGCGTAAGAAATCAGTACGTCAAAAACTTAATGCTATTACATTAGAATTTAGAAATAAAAATGTCCTATTAGTTGATGACTCAATTGTTCGTGGTACTACTTCACAACAAATCATTCAAATGGCTAAAGAGTGCGGAGCAAATAAAGTGTATATGGCTTCTGCTGCTCCACCTGTAAGACATCCTAATGTCTATGGTATTGATATGCCAGCTCCTGAAGAGTTCGTTGCTCATAATAGAGATCTGGATGAAATAGCAAAAGAAATTAATACCGACAAACTTATCTACCAAGATCTTGA
>CAYZLE010000041.1:0-8849 GCA_964479305.1 uncultured Gammaproteobacteria bacterium
CCTTCAAAGCACAAGTAAAGGCCGCCAATAATTAATAAAGGGGTAATCAACCAAGGGATAAAGGCGCTAATTAATAGAGCTGAAGGAACAAGAATAAGCTTGTTTAAAAACGAACCTTTCGCTACGGCCCACACAACAGCCAGTTCGCGGTCAGAATGCACACCAGAAACTTGTTCAGCATTTAAGGCCAAATCATCACCCAGAACACCTGCGGTACTTTTGGCGGCTATTTTCGACATTGCTGCCACTTCATCAAGTAACAATGCGATGTCATCAAATAATACAAATAAACTGCTGCCAGCCATAGTTAAACCCTTGTTTTAAATTGATTAAATTTACGAGAGAACTTTATCACAAGTTGATATGAACTAGGAATAAGTTGATGTGGTCGGGTATAAAATATAGAAGGCGGATATTGTAATATCCTGTAGTTTATTGCTGTAACTATTCTGTAATATTACTGTGTCATAATTTTTTTATGTCTAGTAAAAACAAAGTTCACGTAAAAACCATTTGGATATCAGATACGCACCTTGGGTCAAAAGGTTGCCAGGCTGGTAAGTTGCTCAATTTCCTTAAAAGCTATAAGTGCGAACAACTATATATGGTCGGCGATATTATCGATGGCTGGCGTATGAAAAAATCTATATTTTGGCCGCAAGCGCATACGAATGTTCTACGCAAAGTATTAAGTTTGTCGAAGAAAAAAGAGTCTAAAGTAATTTATATAACAGGCAATCACGACGAGTTTTTGCGTAAATATAGCAATACAGATTTCGGTAATATTTTATTGGTTGATGAAGCCGAGCATATTACTGTTGACGGCAAAAGGTTATTAGTTACGCATGGAGATAAGTACGACGTAATCGTGCGTTACCATAAGTGGTTAGCTTTTGTGGGCGATAACGCTTATAACCTAATGCTGGTGATTAATCGTTGGTATAACATTATTCGTGAAAAGCTAGGTTATGGTTATTGGTCTCTATCGGCATACTTAAAACAAAAAGTGAAAACTGCTGTTAGTTTTATTGGCGAATATGAAGTAGCTTTGGTTAAAGAGTGCGAAAGGCGCGATTTCGACGGTGTAGTCTGCGGCCATATTCATCATGCCGAGATAAAAGAAATAGAAGGTAAAATGTATTACAACAGCGGCGATTGGGTTGAGTCTTGTACAGCCTTAGTAGAAGACTTTGATGGCAATATTACTATTGTTAATTGGCTAGAAACTGATAAAGACAATGAGTTTATTGAAGACGATGAAGATCTTGAATCTGGTCTTGAGTCTGGCCTTGAGTCAGATATTGAAACAGGTAGCTCCGTTGAAGATAAGGTGCTTGAGGCGCTTACATGAAATTATTACTTATAAGTGATGCTTGGGACCCCCAAACCAACGGAGTTGTAACAACCTATAAAAATGTTATAGCTGAAATGAAAAAGAAGGGCGTAACGACTACCGTTATTCATCCTGGCCTGTTTGTAACATTTCCGTGCCCAGGTTATTCAGAAATTAAACTTGTCGTAAATTTTTGGAAGTTAAAAAAATTAATTAAACAAGCAAACCCTGACTCTATTCATGTTGCTGTAGAAGGCCCCTTGGGTATTGCTGCTAAACGGTATTTAGATAAAACCAAGACACCTTATACAACGGCGTTTCATACACGCTTCCCTGAGTATGTGAATGAGCGCTTTTCTTTTGTCTCGGTTAAATTTTTATACGGCCTTATGCGCTGGTTTCACGGTAAGAGTAAAGCGGTAATGGTAACCACTAAAAGCATGAAGAAAGATCTTGATGCTTACGATATTAAAAATATGATTGTTTGGGGTCGTGGCGTTGACACTGACAAGTATCAACCACTTCCTGAGCGTGAAGAATCAACTGGCCAAGAGGTTACTTATAATAAAGAACCGATTTTTATAAATGTAGGTCGCGTTGCAGTAGAAAAAAACATTGAAGCTTTTTTAAAGCTAGACTTATCCGGAAAGAAGGTAGTGGTAGGTGATGGCCCTAGTCGTAAAAGCTTAGAGAAAAAATATCCAGACGTTGAATTCTTAGGCTATAAATATGGTGAGGAGTTAGCCGAATGCTACGCCAAGGCCGACGTCTTTGTTTTTCCGTCAAAAACCGACACCTTTGGTTTGGTGATGCTAGAAGCAATGGCATGTGGCACGCCAGTGGCGGCATATCCTGTTGTAGGACCTGTAGACGTGATCAAAGATAAAGTGACAGGTGTTATGGATACAGACTTGCAAAAGGCTTGTCTCGAGGCTTTGAAGTTAAGTAGGGAAGATTGCCGAGACTATGCGCTAGATAATAACTGGTCAGCCTGTGCAGAAAGGTTAAGAATTAACTTGGCGAAAGCAAAATAAATTAATGCATGCTATTAAAAAGGGGCGCTAAATAGCGCCCCTTTTTTAGCAATGTTGCTAAAGCTAAGTAATTAATAAACGTCGCGAACGTAGCGTTTTTCTTTTTTCAGTTTGCTAACGTAAGCTACAGCTTCTTTTTCGTTCATTTTGCCATGTTCAGCGATCAGCTCGTGTAGAGCTACATCTACGTCTTTAGCCATGCGATAAGCATCACCACAGATGTAGAAGAAACCACCGCGTTCTAACCATGCGAATAGTTCAGCGCCATTTTCTAGCATACGTGTTTGCACGTAGATTTTTTCTTTTTGATCTCGTGAGAAAGCTAGGTCTAACTTAGTGAGTAAGCCGCTTGCTTGCATGTCAGCTATTTCATCTTTATAGATAAAATCATCTGCTTCATTACGATCACCAAATAGTAGCCAGTTATCACCTTTTGCACCGGTTGCTTCGCGCTCTTCTAAGAAAGCTCTGAACGGGGCAATACCTGTACCTGGGCCAACCATGATGATTGGTAGGTCGCCGTTTTCAGGAATGGCAAAATTCTTGTTTGGTGAGAAGTAGCATAGGATGTCGTCGCCTTCGTTTGCTACATCAGCAAGGAATGTTGATGCAACACCGTTATGGTCGCGATCGTTACTTTGGTAACGTACGCTGCCGATAGTTAGGTGTACTTCTTTGTCGTGCTTTAACATGCTTGAAGAAATTGAATAAGCACGGGCGGCTAGGCCTTTGCTTAAACCAATAAATTCTTCAAGGCTAAATTGTGCTTTAGGGAAAGCTTTTAGTAGATCAACTACGTCTTTGCCCCAAAGAAAATCTTCAATCGCTTCTTTGTCGTTATTTTCTAGTTGGCGATTAAGCTCTTCGTCGCCACTGCGTTCGGCAATAGCGGCAATGAATTCTTTACTTGGTGTACGAATTTCTAGGTCATGTGTTAGTACATGACGTAAGGTGCCGCCAGTAACTTTATCGTTTTCATTCGCAGCAAAGTGTTCGATAATTTCGTCTACAAGGTCAGGGCGGTTTTGCGGGATGATGTTTAGTGCATCACCAGCATTGTATGTTTCGCCTGAGTCGCCTAGTGAAAATTCGAAGTGGCAAATCTCTTTACTCGACTTTTTGCCTGATAAAACTTTTTGTGTAATTAACTTAGCTGCTAATGGGTTTTTGCGGTTGTAAGCTGATTTAGCTTTTTTGCCTGAAGATGCAGGCGCTACTGCTGCCGCTACTTCTTGAGAGCCTTTTTCGCTGATGATTGGAAGTGCTTCCGCTATCCATTGTTCTGCTGGCTCGTCGAAGTCTACGTCGCAATCAACACGATCGGCGATACGTTGGCCGCCAAGCGCTTCTAAGCGTTCATCCCACTCTTTACCTGCCGTACAAAAACCGTCGTAGCTGGTGTCGCCTAGGGCTAATACAGAGAAGAATGTGTTTTCGAAACTTGGTGCGCCATCTTCAGATATAGCTTCCCATAGTGCTTCGGCATTGTCGGGCATTTCGCCTTCGCCATAAGTACTAGTTACAACTAATAAACGTTCTGCTGCGGCTAGTTCGTCTAGGTCAGCATCGTCCATGTCGATAACAACAGCGCTCATGCCAAATTCGGCTGCTTGCTCAGCAGTTTGTTCTGCTACGCCTTCGGCATTACCTGTTTGTGAGCCATAAATAATAGTTAAAGGTTTGCCAGCTGCTGCACTAGATGTTTCTTCGCCCATAGTTAATAGGCGTGACTCTAGGCCCGCAATAAAACCGCCTAGCCATTGGCGTTGACTATCGTCAAACGGTACTAGGTTTGGTAAATACGGAGTCGCAAAATTTTTATTTAATTGCTCGGTATTGGCTTGCTCGCCTTTATTTTTATTCACTTTTTTTGTCATAGCTTATGCTGCTTTAATTTTTTCGCGAATAGCGCTTGCTAGCAATTGTGTGTATTGCTTGGCAAGTTGCTCGGCTAATGATGGATGCTGTGAAAGCTCTTCGCGGTTAACGCGATCACATTCAATAATCCAAACACTGCTTGCAAATGCTTGTATGTCCCACACTTCACGTAAACGTAAAGAGTCTTTGTAGTCGATAACACGCTTGTCTGCTAGCAATGAAGCTAGTGCATCTTCGCTGTAGTCTTTAAGTGCTTCTTTGGCATCTTTAGTTAGTAGGTCTACTAACTTACGATCGGCCGTAGCAATTAATTTACGCGCTGTTTTATCAATGTCTGCTTCGCCAGTAGCTTTAGCTACATCGTGAGCACGGTGCATAACACCTGTTGTGTTTACGTAACTATAAACTAATGCGTTATCGCTGCTGCCGTATTCTGGCGTTTGGCCGTCAAACATCGCTTCACCTTTGAATACAAAGTTTGCGTAACCGTCTTTAACGCGCTCTAGTTGTTTGGCTGCAACACCTGCTGCTAGCTCTTCGATCATGTCTTTACGGCTATGTGCTTTAGCAATGCTTGCACTACGGTGGTAGCTAAGTAGCGGCAAAGGAATGACATAGTAAAAATGCTTACGTGTTTCATCCCAGTTATCTAACAAGCGTTTTGCTAAAGATGAATCAACTTGTAAAGCGTGTTCTTCTATTAATAGTTTAAGTGCAATTTCTAAACCTTCAGATAGCTGGCTATCTTCAGTCAGTGAGAAAGCTTGAACTGAGTCTTGGCTGCAGCGAGTTGGTAGTTCGCCAGAAGGATCGTACTGGAATGAAGTACCACCGCTCATACCGTTACCAAAACCATAGCCGTAGCTACCTAGGTTAACGATTGTGCCGTTAGTCATGTATTCACAACCAAATTCACCAATGCCTTCAACAACGGCTACTGCGCCAGAGTTACGTACACCAAAACGGTCACCCGCTTGGCCGTTTACAAATAAACGTCCGCCTGTTGCGCCAAATAATGCAAAGTTGCCCACAAGTACGTTGCGGTTAGGAATGTTTTTGTCAGCCTTGCTTGAGAATCCAGGGTTTTCAACAATAAGACGACCGCCGCTTAGGCCTTTACCTACGCCATCGTTACATGTGCCAACGTGGTGTAAGTTAACACCCGTGTTGCTGAATGCGCCAAAGCTTTGGCCCGCTGAATTTTCTGATTTAACAGTAACGCTGTTATCCGCTAATACAACACGACCATTATCTAAACGGTAGATTGAAGGGTGAGCTTCAATTTGTTCTTCGCTTAGTTCGTAGTTTAGTGTGCGCTCGATATCAATAGCGAACTGGCCACCGGTTGTTTTGTTACGGTTGTTTAGCGATGGGCCATCAATAGTAATTGAGGTTTGTTTCTTGTCGATAAACTCTTTCTTAAACTCAGTGATGTAAGCATCATCTGGTTCAAAGTTAGCTTCAAGATAAACTGGCTTCGCAATATGTTTCTCTGTAACTTGATGTAGCAAGCCAGACATGTCCATTTTGCCGACAATAGCTGGGTGGCTAATTAAGTTAAGTAGCGTTGTTTCGCCACGAATAGAACGTAGAGATGTGTGGCCGATTGAAGCCAAAATTTCACGTACTTCGTGCGCTAAATTAATAAAGTATTGTGTTAATGCGCGAGGGTCACCTTCGTAAAGCTCGGCATTGGTTGTTAAACCAGCTGGGCATTTAACGTTACAGTTTTTAGCCATTACGCATTTCAGCATCATAAGTGCTGTTGTACCAAATTCGAAAGAGTCGCCACCTAAAATAGCAGACTTAACAACATCTAAACCTGTTTGGTGAGCGTTAGAGCAACGTAGTACGACTTTGTCGCGTAAACCATTTTCAGATAATGCTTGGTGTACTTCAGCAATACCGATGTCAGGTGAACGACCTGCGTTCTTCAAACTTGTTACTTGTGCTGCACCTGTGCCGCCAGTGTTACCAGCAACGTTAATTACGTCTGCGCCCGCTTTAGCTACGCCAACTGCAATTGTGCCAATACCTTCAGAAGATACGAGTTTAACAATTACGCGAACACGTGCTGCTTTAGCATCGTGAATTAGTTGGCCTAAATCTTCGATAGAGTAAGTATCATGATGCGGTGGAGGTGAAACCAGTTCAACACCTGGTGTACCACCACGTGATGCAGCGATTGTTACGTCAACTTTCTTCGCAGGAAGTTGGCCGCCTTCGCCAGGTTTCGCGCCTTGCGCAATTTTAATTTCAATTTCTTCTAAGCAAGGGTCAGCTAGGTAGCCTGTCCAAACGCCAAAGCGTCCAGAAGCAAACTGTTTAATTTTACTCGCCTTAGATGAGTTGTAACGTTTTGAGTTTTCGCCACCCTCACCACAGTTGCTCATACCACCAGCCATGTTAATGCCTTGTGCTACGGCTTCGTGAGCAACAGCAACTAACGCGCCGTGACTCATTGCGCCAGAGGCAAGCATAGGAGTGATTTCGTGTGCAGCTTGAACCTTTTTCAGGTCAATAGGATCTGCAGCTGTAACAACAAGTCTAAAGAATGCATCGGCTGCTTCATTTTTGCTAACACTTACTGATGTTTTGCTAGCTTTAGCATCTGCTGCAAAATGCGCTTTAACCGCGCTTGCTAGTGCTGTTAGGGCGTTAGCGTCTTTTGTATTTAATGTTAGTTGCCAGTTGTCTTTATTGTCTTCAACTTTTAGGCCTTGAACACTAAAGTGAATGTTGCCGTTAGTGTTGTAGTAATTTAACCACTTAGCAAAGTCAGCTTCTGTGCTTGCCGTTGCTAAGTTATAAGGCAGTTCCATAACGTCGCGCAATGCCGCAGGGCGTGATGCACGTTCTTCATTCATGCTGCTAATAAAGTTACGGTAAGCTTGAGTAACTTTAAATTGGTCAATTTCTTTTGGCGTACGAATGTCGAAGCTTTCGTCTAGATAGCTTGTGTCTTCTGGAAGAATGTTTGTGTTTGCTGAGTCTTTACTTTTTGCTTGTTCAACAAAAGTTAAAGGCTCTTCAGTCATGCTTACAAATTCACGAACAGAAACTGTGCCGTAAGAGTGGCCTGCGCCATCCGCACGTTCTTTAAATAAACCTAGTAAAGGAATATCGCTTTCGTTTTGAATGCTGATTGCTTGTTTGTGCCAGTCGCTTGCGCTTGCAGCAATATCTGCAAACTGCACACCACCAATAGGTGAGTGAATATTCGGGAAGAAACGCGCTAGAGCAGCTTCGTTTGTGTCGATGAAGTTAGCTTCAAAGAATTCACCGCCAATATAACTTTCTGCTGTACAAAGACCAAATTTACCCATGGTTTTCATTAGGGCTTTCTCTACCGCTTTCTGGAAGTAGTCTAGACCTTTTTGTACGTCAGCATCGTTATCAAATAATTCTAAAGCACGGTGGTAAACCGTGATTGGGCATACAGCTGATGCGCCAAAACCTAAAATACATGCGATATCGTGAGTGTTAGACGCTTGGCCTGTTTCCATGATGATGCTTGAGTTAAAACGAACACCTTCTTTAATAAGGTGCTGGTTTACTGCCGAAGCAATCATTACAGCTGGAATGGCTGCAAGGTCTTCGCTGATATGTTCGTCACTTAATATAATGATGTCACAGCGATCGTTCGCTAGTTTGGCAACTTGTGCGCAAACATCGTCTATAGCTTTGTTTAATGCAGCTTCGTTTTTGTTAGCATCACTAAAGTTCGGCTTGTATAGAATTTGTATGGTGTCAGTTTTTAATTCGTTTTGTTCACGAATTTGTAGCAATTGTTGCGGTTGCAAAATTGGCGAATCAATAACAAGTTGGCGTGTTCCGCCTTTGCCTACTTTTTCACTGAAGTTAGGGTTAGCGCCTAGCGAAACGCGTAGGGTCATGCCGTCAACTTCACGAATACTATCTAAAGGTGGGTTAGTTACTTGAGCAAAACGTTGGCTAAAGTAACGAGACATGCCGCCTTCGTCAGCATTTAATGCGTTAGGCGCTAGGCCGTAACCCATTGCCGAAATTTTTTCCATGCCGCTGTTAAGCATAGGGTCTAGCATAAACTTAAAGCTTTCTTGGTTAAGCGAGTAAGCAACGTGTCTTGCAGACATGCCAAGCGGTGAGCTTGTTGTTACTTTGCTTAAGTCTTGCTTTGGTAAGTCGCCAATGTGAATAGCGGCTTCGTCTAATAATTTTGTGTAGTCTTCTTCTTTAGCAAGTTGCTCAAGCACTTCTTTTGTATGTAGTACCTGGCTTGTGCTGTGGTCAAATACCACCATGCCGCCAGCTTCAATACGTCCACGACGAATAATGCTAGTAGCAGGGAAGTCGATTTGGCCAGCCTCACTCATTACAGCAAGGTAGTCGTCAGTTTCTACGCTACGTAGAGGGCGTAAACCTAGGCGATCTAAACGTGCACCGACTTTAACTCCGTCGAAGAAAATTAATGCAGCAGGGCCGTCATTTTTTTCTTCTGACAAGCTGAAGTATTCAAGCATAGCTAAAACTTCAGGGCTTAATGTTTTGTCGTTTTCCCAAGCAGGAGGCATCATGGCTAGTACGGCTTTTGCGATATCTAGCTTGTCTTCAGTGATACGGCG
>CAYZLE010000042.1:0-8833 GCA_964479305.1 uncultured Gammaproteobacteria bacterium
ACTACATATTCAGCGCCACGATACAACTCAGTGTGACCCTTTTGACGACCAAAACCTTTTACTTCAGTAACGGTAACACCCTGTACACCGACTTCTGATAAAGCTTCACGAACGTCATCTAACTTAAATGGTTTTATTATTGCTGTTACTAATTTCATGTTGTTTCCCTAATGTTATTTGGTTACACCAATGATATTACCAGTTTTTATATTAAAAAGGGGCTTACAAATGCAAGCCCCTTTAAAATTATTTTAAAGGTCGAAACCTTTGCTGATATCTAAGAACATGTATGGTTCAGCAACATTATCAGAATCACCTAAAGTGAAACCATAGTCTAAACCACCAGCTTCAAAGCCGTAAGATAGTTCAAATACATCACCGTCAGCGTCATCACCAAATGTACCGAATGTTAAACCGATATCACCGATTGAAGTGCTAACAGCAGAGTATGTGTAGTCTAAAGAACCAGCTTCACCAATGTTGTGCTCTACTGCAAAACTACCGAAGTCTGCAGACAAGTTCACTTCTGTTTCTTCAGCATCTGTGTATGAGTATGTGTAAGCTGTGTAACCAACACCTAAATCAACACTACCCGCAGAGAAACCATAACCAAGATAGTAATCTGTTTCGATACCAGTAGCATCATCTATAGCCCAAACACCTGCGTAGAAACCACCATCAGCTTCATAGTCAAGACCAGCATATGCGCCAGCTTCACCTAAATCAAGACCACGGTATAAGTAATCAGTTACATAACCGATATTTGCTGAACCAGCAGCAAATACAGATGTTGAAATTAAAACTGAACCAGCTAAAACTAATTTACATAAATTTTTCATTCTAAACCCCATTATTGAGTATTGTTATTTCATCGAGTTATGTAATTGCAGTTCTCGTGCCAATTTTTTATTGTCATTAAAATCAATGACTTACATCTGGGAAAATTTAAACGCTCGTTAATCGGGCGTAAAACGCACCAAGAAAAGGCGTATCGAAACCCATGCGCACCATTTTGGCGCACCTGATTTCTAGTTTAGACTTATTTTCTATGCTTTTATAACTTCCGTATTCTTTTTGGGTAATATTTACCCAATTAAAATCAAAAAATTGTTGATACAATCTATGCAAACAAATAAAAGGATTTATTTTGGCTTTAGCAACTATTCACTCTCGTGCCTTAAATGGTATTCAAGCCCTAGCTGTCACTATTGAAGTTGACCTCGCTAACGGACTACCCTCTTTTTCTATTGTTGGCCTACCTGAAATGGCCGTAAGAGAAAGTAAAGATCGGGTTCGTGCAGCCATTACTAATTCTAATTTTGAATTTCCCAATAAACGTATCACCGTAAACTTAGCCCCTGCCGACTTACCCAAAGAAGGCGGACGCTTTGATTTGCCTATTGCGCTCGGCATACTGGCTGCCAGCCAACAGATTGACCATTCACAATTGAATGATTTCGAATTTATTGGGGAGCTTTTACTTAGCGGTGAATTACCGCCGGTTACTGGCGCCCTACCCACAGCGCTTGCCTGTTGCGAAACTAAACGTGCTCTAATTACGCCCGCAGCAATTGCAAGCGAAGCTGCACTTGCCCAAAACGTACAAATATTTTCAGCTAATAACTTATTAGAAGTATGTGCTCATTTAAACAATCAACAACGCTTACCTGAAGCGCAAGAGCGTACTAAGCAAAATCCAGAACTCTCCTACCCTTGTATGCAAGATGTAAAAGGTCAGCAACATGCTAAGCGCGCAATGGAAATTGCAGCTGCAGGTGGTCATAACCTATTAATGGTCGGCCCACCTGGTTCGGGTAAAACCATGTTAGCCAAACGCTTGCCGGCTTTACTGCCGGCCATGAGTGACATACAGGCTACTGAAACCGCCGCCATACATTCTATTAGCGGCAAAACCTTTTCTATTGATAGCTGGAAGCAGCGCCCTTATCGAGCGCCTCACCATACTGCCTCAGCGGTTGCGTTAATTGGTGGTGGCTCTGTGCCTAAACCCGGCGAAATTTCGCTGGCACACAATGGGGTACTATTTTTAGATGAGCTCACCGAGTATCCAAGACACGTTCTGGATGTACTTCGTGAACCATTAGAAGCCGGCCACGTCACTATTTCTCGCGCTGCGCGCCAAGCTGACTACCCAGCCAACTTTCAATTAATTGGCGCAATGAATCCTTGCCCTTGCGGCTATGCTGGCGACAAGACTCAAAGCTGCGCTTGTACCTTCGAACAAATTAAGCGTTATCAATCTCGTATTTCAGGCCCATTACTAGACCGCTTTGATCTACAGCTACTAGTACCTGCTCTACCCAAGAAAGACTTAACCGATGCAAATGCGCCTAAAAGCGAAAGCTCAGACTCAATACAACAAAGAGTTAGCGCCTGTCATGCTCTGCAGATGGAACGTAGTGCAGCAAGTAATGCTGATATTAATAATAAAGAATTAGAAAAGATTTGTATGATGGGCGACCAAGCCAAAACCTTATTAGACCAAGCTATAGACAGGCTAAAGCTTTCTGCCCGCGGTTATCACCGTATATTAAGAGTAGCTCGAACGATTGCTGACCTAGCCAAACAAGACACTATCCAAGTAGAACATATTGCCGAGGCGATAAGTTATAGGATGCTCGATAAGAACTAATTAAAAGCTAGCCAAGTAGCAAAAACAAAAAAGCCTCGTTTAAACGAGGCTTTTTTATCAAGATTAAAGTAAAACTTACTTTACAGTTTCTAGCATGTAGTCAACAACATTACGAATGTCACTATCGCTTAAAGATGAACCACCACGTGGCGGCATCATACCTAAACCTCTAATTACACTACCAGACAGTGCATTTGCACCTTTACCAACACGGCCAGCCCAAGCTGCTTTATTACCTAAAACAGGCGCACCTGCAACACCACTCGCATGGCAAGCCACACAACCAGCATCGGTATAAAGTGATTTAGGTGTTGCCGCTACAGCCGCCACTGGCGCTGCAACTTTAACTGGACCTTCGCTAGCAAGAGCCACTGTACCTACTGGTGCAATACGTTCAGCTGTTGCCTTGGTTTTGCCTTCGCTAACACCGTAGTCAAGACCACCAGCAATATTCGCTATAAGAAAAATAACGGCGGCAAGAAGCCCGATCACCACTGCTACAGCAGTAAAAGCACCTATTAATTTTTTATCTGAATTCTCCATCCACAAACCTTTATGTATTTTTTATTTGCCTTCTATTATATAGGTAACGCTTACTTTTGAAATTACTTTAAGCTAATATTTTTACGTTTCGCTTCTTTTTCTACTAAAAAGTCCATTACTTCTGTTAGCTTTGGATACGTTCCTGCTTGACGAGCACCTGTTATGTATTGGCCATTAACTGCAACAGCAGGTACACCTTGAATACGGTAGGCAGCCATTAGCTGTTTTGCACGGCTCGTTTTAACTTGCACACTGAACGAACGCATGGCATTTAGAAAAGCTTCTTTCTCAACACCCGCCGTCGCCACAATGCTTGCTAACTGCTCAGCTGTATCAATAGGCTTTTTCTTTGTATGGTGACCAGTAAAAATAGCCTCATGCGCTTTATCAATCGCATTTAATGACTCAAGAGCATAGTAAGCTTTTGCGTGTAATTCCCACTTAGCGTTAAAAATAGCAGGCACACGAGTAAATTTAACGTTTGACGGTTTTTTCGCCAACCATTTATTTACGTGTGGCTCAAATGTATAGCAGTGACCGCAGCCGTACCAAAAAAACTCTATAACTTCGACTTCTTTACTACCACCATCAGCCTGTGCTGATTTTAATTTTAGATAATGTTTGCCTTCGTTAAAGTCTTGCGCAGGAGCATTACAGCTCACTAACAACATAGCTAAAACGACGAAAAGTGAAGAGAAGGTGAATTTTTTCATTTTAAATACCTAAATTATTAATGTTTACTAATTTTATGACTATGTCTTTATACAGGAGTTCCCAGAAATAAAAAAGCGCCGATAATCGACGCTTTTTATCTGACGAGCTATAAAGCCCTACTTAAATCATTTAAAAGTTATTTCAAACCCTGAATATATTCAGCTACCGCTTTCATATCAGCATCTGTTAACTTAGGCACTAAGCCACTCATCATGGCATTTGGATCATTGCTGCGTTCACCAGAATGGAAAGCTTTTAATTGCGATAATGTATAAACAGCATGCTGACCCGCAAGACTTGGGTAGCCCGCATCGGCATTACCCTTACCTGCTGGACCGTGACATGCAGCACACGCCATAATTTTAGTATCGGTAATTCCGCCACGATAAATATTTTGGCCTTTTTCAACCAAATCATCAGCCGCTACACCCGGCTTCACTTTTTGGCTTGCGTAATAAGCGGCAATATCAGCCATATCTTGATCACTTAAACCTGCAGCCATACCGTACATTTGTACTGATGCACTAGTGGCTCTGCCACCATCTTTACCGGCTTTAAATGCTTTAAGCTGTTTAACTAAGTACTTTTCGTTTTGACCTGCCAGCTTAGGCCATGAAGCATTAAAGCTGTTGCCGTCGGCACCATGACACGCTGCACAAATTGCCGCCTTGCCTTTGCCTGCTTCTGCATCGCCCGCTTGAGCTGAAGAAAAAATTGATAATGCCGCAATTGCGACTAGAGCTGTGTTTAATAATTTCATTTACCAGTTCCCCCCAGAACTTGATAATTAAGTATTCGTGTTTTTTTCGGCTTTTTGTAGCCTACAACGATATACTGTCATTAATCTGGAGTATATCAACCATTCGCAACAATTATAAGCTTTTACATGAATTCAATTTACCGACAGTCTTTTTACTTACAAAGCGCTCACAGCTACAAAGAAATACCCGAAGAAAAAGGTATTGAAGTTGCCTTTGCCGGCCGATCAAATGCAGGTAAGTCGAGTGCTATTAACGCCTTATGTGATCAAAAGTCACTAGCTAAAACCAGTAACACCCCAGGTCGCACGCAGTTAATTAATTATTTTCAAATTGACGAGCAGCGTTTTATTGTAGATTTGCCAGGCTATGGTTATGCAAAAGTGCCTCTTTCGGTTAAAGCCCATTGGCATAAATTACTTGAGCGTTATTTTAATGAAAGAAAGTCTTTAGCTGGTCTAGTTTTACTTATGGACTGCCGCCATCCTTTGCGTGATTTAGATTGGCAAATGCTCGATTGGTGTCGTTTCCACGATTTACCCTCGCATGTCATTTTAACGAAGTCAGACAAGCTGCGTGGCAAGGCCTTAGATAAAACGCTAGAAGATGCTCAGCAAGCACTTACTGACCATGGTTATCATGATACGACGCTACAGCTGATGTCGAGCAGTAAAAAGCTTGGAATTGATGTACTAACAGCCCGTTTAGACGAGTGGTTTCAAGTTTAATCACATTTTTTGATTTTTTTATAAAAAGTTTTGAACTTTCTAGCATGCTATGACTCTACTATTGTAGAGCCGCTGGAGAGCGGGACTCTGCAGCTAAATTTACCCCAAAAAAGCCAGCACCTTCATTTGCTGGCTTTTTGCTTTTTAGGGTCAAATTTGCCAAGCCATTAGACAAGCTAGTGCGCTTCATCCCAGTTATCCCCCACGCCTACTTCAACCACTAAAGGCACGGATATACTTGCAGCATTTTCCATAAGCGACTTAATCTCTGCACTTACCACATCTACCTTATTTTCAGGCACTTCAAATACCAGTTCATCGTGCACCTGCATAACCATACGAATATCAGCATTTTGCTTAATATAGGCATATACCGCCAACATGGCTTTTTTAATAATATCTGCTGCCGTGCCTTGCATAGGCGCATTAATCGCTGTGCGTTCTGCGTACTGCCTAACCTGTCCATTTCGAGCATTAATATCTGGCAGGTATAAACGGCGACCAAAAACGGTTTCTACAAAGCCTGTTTCTTTCGCATTTTCACGTGTGATATCCATATAATTTTTAACGCCAGGGTAGCGATCGAAATAAGTGTCGATATAACTTTGGGCCTGTCCACGCGCAATGCCCAGCTGCTTAGCTAAACCAAAAGCCGACATGCCATAAATTAAACCAAAGTTAATCGCCTTTGCTGAACGACGATGTTCGTCTTGTACCGCACTCATGTCGCCATCACAAAATACTTCTGCTGCCGTACTCTTATGAATATCTTCATTATTTACGAAAGCTTTCAGTAAAGCCTCGTCACCAGATAAGTGCGCCATAATTCGCAACTCAATTTGCGAGTAATCGGCTGCCACAATTTTATAGCCGCTTGGTGCTACAAAGGCTTGGCGAATACGACGACCTTCTTCTGTTCTAATTGGAATGTTTTGTAAATTAGGATCCGACGACGACAAGCGTCCTGTAGACGTAACAGCCTGATGGTATGAAGTATGAACTCGGCCACTATCACGATCTATCATTTCTGGAAGTTTATCTGCGTAAGTCGACTTTAATTTACTTAAGCTGCGATAACGTAAAATTTGTTGCGGAATATCATGACCCGTATCAGCCAATTCTTGCAGTACATCTTCAGCAGTTGATGGCTGCCCTTTTGGCGTTTTACGAATAACCGGCAAGCCCTGCTTTTCAAATAATATTGCCTGAATTTGCTTAGGCGAAGCTAAGTTAAAACTTTCACCTGCCGCATTATGGGCATTTAATTCCGCCTCAACCATAAGCTGTGAAAGCTCTTGGCTTTGCACATATAATTTGTCGGCATCAATATTTACGCCAGTGGTTTCCATATAAGCGAGCACGTCGATTAGAGGTAACTCCATATCGTCGTAAACCGATTTTACAGTTTCATTTTCAGCTAGCTTGTCAGCTAGTACTTTATATAAGCGTAAAGTTATATCCGCATCTTCAGCAGCGTAATCACTTGCCACGTCTATCTTTACTTTATCGAAAGTAATTTGCTTTGCGCCTTTACCAGCCACGTCTTCAAACTTTATGGTTTTTTCGCTGAGGTATTTGTTCGCTAAGGAGTCCATGTCGTGGCGTGTTGCCGTTGCATCGGCTACGTAAGATTGCAGCATGGTGTCGTGAGCAATGGCTGTTAAATTAATACCGTATTTAAGCAAAACGTTTTTGTCGTACTTAATATGCTGGCCAATGATTTTTTTAGCAGAGCCCTCAAGTAAAGGCTTTAACTGCCCAAGAATTGCTTCGCGATTTAGCTGCTCTTCTACATCGTCGTAACTATGAGCCAAGGGTACATACGCTGCGCCCTTTTCTTCAGTAGCGAAAGAGATGCCAACAACTTCTGCCTGCATATAATCTAAAGAAGTAGTTTCTGTATCAAAGGCAAATACTTCTACTGACTCTAGGTGCGCTAACCATTCATCAAATACCTTTTGCGCTGTTATGCAAGTGTATGCTGGGCGGTCTACAGCTTTAGGCAAGCTTGTTTCCGTTTTGCCTGTAGCTGAGCCTGCTGCCTCGCCTTTATTACTTGCCTCTAAGGTAAACTCTGCGCCTTGTTGTAATTCTTTTATCCAGTTTTTAAATTCAAAACGCGAATAAAATTCAAATAAAACGTTTGTATTGGCTTCTTCTTGCTCCAAGTCTTCAATGGCTATCTCTAAAGGCACATCGCACTTAATAGTCGCAAGCTCATACGAGATAGGCAATTGCTCTAATGAAGCACGTAAGTTCTCGCCAATTTTGCCACCGAACTTTTCAGCGTTTTCAATAATCTCATCTAGATTTTTGTATTCCTTTAACCACTTAGCCGCCGTTTTAGGGCCAACCTTTGGCACGCCAGGAATGTTATCGCTGGTGTCGCCAATTAAAGCCAAATAGTCAATAATTTGGTCTTTGGTTACACCAAACTTTTCAATCACTTTTGCTTCGTCAGTTAAGGTGTCATTCATGGTATTAATTAAGGTGACATTGTCGTTCACTAGCTGTGCTAAATCTTTATCACCAGTCGAAATTAGTAATGACTTATTTTTCTCATGCGCCTGTTTAGCATAAGTGCCTAATACATCATCGGCCTCTACGCCATCGACCACAATCAAGGGCAAACCCAAGGCACGAATGATATCGTGCAGAGGTTCAATTTGAACCCGCAGCTCATCTGGCATGGGTGGACGATTTGCTTTGTAGTCAGCGAACAATTCATGTCGAAAGTTTTTACCCTTCGCATCAAACACTACGGCCATTTGTTTCGGCTGATAGGTATTAATCAACTTGCGTAGCATGTTAATCACACCATAAATTGCGCCGGTTGGTTCTTTTTGACTCGTCATTAAGGGAGGCAAACCGTGAAAGGCTCTAAATAAGTAAGACGAACCGTCTACCAAAATAATATCGTATGTTTTTTTCATAAGGCAATAGCTTGTAAAGTTAAGCCATTCTAAACTAGAAAATGCTTTTTAATGCTAAACTAAGTCAACTTTTTTATTAACCCTTTTATAATTGGCCTTATGTCTGTTTATACGCATATTTCTGACGCTGAATTTACTGAGCTATTAGCTCACTATGATCTAGGTAGCTTTGAGCATGCCGAAGGCATTAAAGCGGGTATTACCAATACCAATTATTTTTTAAGTACAACCAGCAATTCCGCCGCCGACACTCAAACACAGCAACAATTTGTATTTACTGTTTTTGAGCAAGACAGCGCCGAAGACTTAGATTATTTTCTGAAATTAAAAGCCTACTTGCGCGCACAAGGTATTTTGTGTCCGATGCCAATGGCAGATCGTGACGGAAATTTTTTACGAACGCTTCAAGGCAAACCCGTTGCAATTGTAGAAAAATTGTCTGGGCGCACAATTGAAAATATTGATGAAAATCACTGCAAAATTATTGGTAAAGCTTTAGCAAAT
>CAYZLE010000043.1:0-1916 GCA_964479305.1 uncultured Gammaproteobacteria bacterium
TTCAACACTTAAACCTAGCTCTGCAGCTAGCTCATAGTGTACATCGGCATTTGAGGGGTTACGTGCTTGCAAATAATAGGCATGCTGAATCGCTTCTATCATTTCTTTTTCTTTGTGTTGCTTTTTAGCCGCCAATACTGAACGACATGCAGGGTATGTTGATCGTCGCGGTTCGCAGTCTGTCCAGAATGAGTAGTTAAATTCAGTACCCAACATCGTTTCAATTTTCTTCCAATAACTTGGAATAGCTTCTAATAAATCCGCCGGCATTGCGACATCACTATCATCTGCCAAACCGCCAACTAGGTACTGTAAAGATACTTCTTTTGGTAAATTTTCACTGAGTTTTTCAAAACTTGGCTTATAGCCCCAACACCATGAGCACATTGGATCATGCACATAATATAGTGTTGCTTCACTCATATTACTTCGCCTTTTTCCACAATAAGCTCTTGTAAGTGTTTAAATAACACTCGCGCTGTTTTAGGCATTCTTTTTTTATCGCCCTTATCTGCATCGTCTGAACCTTTGTCATCCGCTTCTTGCTTCTTTAGCTCTTTATTAATATTTCGAACGAGCTGCCTTAGGTATTGGCGATCAGCACCGTACTGGCTCACTAACTTTTCTAATAGTTCGTTATCGCCTTTAATTAACTTGTCACGCCAGTCTTCTAAGCGATGAAGAGCTGTATTTTCTTTCTTAATCGGCAGCATCATAATTTCATACTGCTGCTGTATTTTTAAAATATCATCCTGCTCATAATTTTTCATGATGCCGATAATGAAACGAATTTGTCTCTGCAAAGCACTTTTCTGCATTTGACGAGATGCATTAATCGCTGTCGTTAAGTCAGGGTCTAGCTTTAGTTTTTCAAATTTACCAACCGGCAAATCGACCAACATTTCAGCGACTGTCCGCAAGCTGTTTATGTCACGTTTTGCTGCTGTTCTATTTGGTCTTAGAGCATAGCCATCTTCATCTTTTTCTCTCATGCTTTGCCCTGCTCTTCAAATAATTTTTTAACGTCAGACTCGTTGAATTCATAAGTTTGATTACAAAACTCACAGTTCATTTCCACCTTGTCGTCTTCTTCTATAATTTGCATCACTTCCGCAAGACCAAGGGTTAACAGCGCATTAGCTGTTCTTTCTCGTGAGCAACTGCAGCGGTGTTCAACTGCACGTTCTTCAAACAGCCTAACTTTATCTTGGTGATATAAACGGTACAGTAAGTCGTTATGAGACAACTCCAGTTGCTCTTCTGGCTTAATTGTATTTACTAACTGTAAAACATGCTGCCAGTGCTCTTCTCGCTCGTCTTCATCTACTGCCTCAGCCAAGGGTAGTTGTTGCAGTAGCAAGCCTGCAGCGCGCTTACCATCGGCCTCTAGCACTAATTTAGTGGCTAGTTGTTCCGATTGCATAAAATAACTCTCTAAACAGCCCGTTAAACTATCGCTTTCCATAGGCACCATGCCTTGATAGTTTTTGCCAACCAAAGGCTCTATGGTAATAACTAGTACACCTTCGGCAAATTGTTCTTTAAAATCTTCCGACACAGTCTCTTCAGAAAATTTAGACCAGCCGCGAATAACTTGTTCGTGAGTACACTCCACCATCATCAAAGGTATGTCACCTTGGCTTCTGGCTTGAAGAACTAACCTACCTTTAAATTTAATGGTGCTCGCTAAAAGTACGCTGGCAGCAAAAAATTCACCCAGCAAATTTACAATAGTTTGCGGGTAATAGTGTTGTTGCAATATTTCTTGGTAGCTAGCTTCCAAAGTCACTAGTTCGCCGCGAATATCGGTATCTTCAAAAATAAAACGTTGGCTGTTATCGGTCATATCTAATAATGTGTCATTTCGTTAGGTGCTTATTATCGCATAAAAAAAAGGCCGCATTTAGCGGCCTTTT
>CAYZLE010000043.1:2016-8821 GCA_964479305.1 uncultured Gammaproteobacteria bacterium
AACACGCCACTTACAACATACAAAGGAATATCAAAGCTACCTGTTGCTTCAGCAATAATGCCTGATGCAATTGGAGAGATAATTTGAGCAATACAATAGAACAAGGTTAATTGCGCCATAACATTCGTTGCACGGTACTTATATTTACGACCAATAATCGTTAACACTAAAGCCACAATACCCACAAATGAGAAGCCATATAATAACGAGCTCACAACTAAAGCTTCGTAGTTCTTAAACATAATAAGAATGACATTACTTAATAAGTTAATAATAAATGCAATTCTAATTGAGTAGAAGAACCCAATTTTATAAGCCAGTTGCAGCCATAAAATAGCCGCAGGAATAGCAGCAAGACCTACGTAGATCCACATGATTGTTCCTTTGCCTGCTAAAGGAACATACTCAGTAATAAGTGAAGTAAATGTATTGTTTACTGTGTTACTAAAACCTGCACAGAAGTAAGCAATGGTCAGCATTGTTAGCCACTTTTTAGACGGCTCTTGTGAACGGTCAGCCTCACTCGCTTCTACAAGCATAGCTTTCGTTGGGAAAGGCATTAGCAATATAGCTGGAACAAAAAATATCGCCCCTACTGCAGCCAAGCCAACCCACTGGAAGCGCCAGTTCAAACCACCCAAAAAGCTCTCACCTACATAGGCAACAACTAATGATGAGAAAACGATACCAAAACCAATACCACTAAAGTGTGTACCCATACCGCTTTTATAACCGTTATGAAGCAACCACTTTAAAACTAAACCTGAGCCCAGCATGAAGCAAAGCGCCGTTGAAATGCCGGCCATGAAACGACTCATATACCAAACTAAAGTGTGGTCATGCGCTGCCATAATTAGCGTTGTGAAAACAGCTAAAAATAAACCATAGCGATAAAAATAATCTTTAAGCTTAAGATCATTCATAAGCCAAACTAAGAACAAACCTACTAGGTAACCCATGTAGTTCCAGCCAGCTAACCAACCCGCTAAACTTTCTGACATACCAAGCTGGTCTTGCATGTAAGGGATCATTGGCGTAAACGAATATCTTGCCATGCCCATTGCCAATACCAGCGCACAAACGCCCGATATAAGTACAGTTATTTTATTTGCTTTTATCAATTTTCTGCTCCGCTAAGAAACTTATAATAATTTAATTAACTGCGCCGCAAGCTCATTTGGTGTTGTGCTTGCACGCATTGCAGCCGCAATTTTGCCGGCTTTATTTATCACGTAATAACGTGTTGTATGTTGCACACCAAAACCATTTTCGGCTGAGGTGTTCGTATCAACTTTGTAGTAAGCACCATATTGCTTCACTACTTTGTCGATACTTTCTTTAGTATCGGTCATACCTATAAACTTAGGATTAAAATACTTAACGTATTCATCAACCTTTGCTGGTGTATCTCTATCTGGATCTACACTCACAAATATTACTTGTACATCTTCAGCTTGCTCTGCCGAAAGTTTTTCTATTGCCGATTGTGCTGTAACCATTGCCGCTGGGCAATAATCGGGACAATGTAAAAAACCAAAATATAAAACAACCGCTTTACCTGCAAAGTCACTCAGTGACTTAGGCTCTTGTGCACTTTGCAGTGTAAATTCACCACCTAATGCTTCGAGCCCTTTACCTGCTGCTTCTTTTTGCTCTTTACTTAGAACAGTGAAGTCAGTGGTAGCAAAAAATAGAACCACTAAAGCTACTATTAAGGCAGCAATAGAAAGTAATACTTTATTAACCGTTGTCATTAACTGTTATTAATGGCCAAGTAACATATTGTGGTTTAGGTGATTCATAACCCACAACGAACCGAGTATAACAACCAATAAAACCAGCACAGTAAACGCACCTGAAACCGTATTCCACATTTGTTCAGACGAGCCATTCATATGCAAAAAGAATATAACTTGCACAAGCAGCTGACCAATCGCACAAAGCACAATAATAGTTAGTGTTAGTGGCGACGATAAGGTACCGCTCATCACTAAACCAAAAGGAATAATCGTTAAGACAAACGACAGTATTAAACCGACTACGTATTCTTTAACGCTACCGTGAGCAGTGTTATCGTGAAAACTTTCAGAACTCATTACATCACCCCCAGAAGGTAAACTAGGCTAAATACGCAAATCCAAATAATATCTAGGAAATGCCAGAACAAACTTAAGCAAGATAAACGTGTTTGATTCGTTTCCGTTAAGCCGTTTTTAAGAATATGAACAACTAGAATAATCATCCAGATCATACCGCAGAATACATGCAAACCATGAGTAGCAAGTAAGGCATAAAAAGCAGACCAGTAAGCACTGGTTTGCGGCGCTGCGCCTTCATGACTAAAATGCCAGAACTCATAGAGCTCCATCGCCAAGAAACCTGCACCTAGCAAAAAGGTAATACCCAACCACAGTAGTAATTTTTGTATGTTGGCTTTTTTAGCCGCCAACATCGCCATACCAAAAGTAAAGCTACTAAAAAGTAGTAAGGATGTTTCTACAAAAACAAACTTTAAGTCAAACAAATCTAAAGGTGTTATTTGGCCTGCAAAACTACCGCTTAGTACTGCAAATGTTGCGAACAAACTCGCGAACAACATGCAATCGCTCATTATGTAGATCCAAAAACCCAACATTGTATCGCCAGCATAGTCGTGCTCATGTTCTTCATGATCGTTATGCCCGGCAGCGTTATTTACTGTTATATCTGTCATTTTCTATACCGCCACTGTATCAACGTTATTTTTTTGATACTCACGCACTGCTTCGTGGTGAGCATTTTCAATTGCTTCTACTTCTTCAACAGGCACATAGTAGTGCTCGCTTTCTTTTGTGAAAGTGTAAACAACGTAGGCAACGAACATTGCAGCAAAGCTTGCAATAGCCATCCACCAAATGTGCCATACCATAGCAAAACCAAAGCCAAATGATAAACCAGCAATAACAATACCCGCCCATGTGTTTTTAGGCATATGGATTTTGTTGTACTTTTCTGGTTGTTGGTAAGCCGTACCTTTCTCTTTCATATCATGAAACTCATCACGGTCACTAATGTGAGGAATTTTTGCAAAGTTGTAGAAAGGTGGTGGTGAAGATATAGACCACTCTAATGTACGAGCTCCCCAAGGATCACCAGTAACATCTCTGTTCTTATCACGGTCACGAATACTCGCGAAAATTTGATAGAACTGAACCATAATACCTACAAGTACAACTAGCGCACCTGCGCCAGCAATAAGTAGCAGCATGTTCCAAGTTGGGTTTTCGTAGTAGTTTAAGCGACGTGTCATACCCATGAAACCAAGCACATATAGCGGCATAAAGGCCAACATGAAACCAACTGTCCATAAGCCACAAGCCCACTTACCTAGTTTCTCATCTAACTTAAAGCCTGTTGCTTTAGGGAACCAGTAAGTAATACCTGCGAAGTAACCAAATAGCGAACCACCAATAATCACGTTATGGAAGTGAGCCACTAAAAACAAACTGTTATGGAATACGAAATCGGCTGCTGGAATCGCTAGCATCACACCTGTCATACCACCTACTGTGAATACGAAGAAGAATGAAGCTGTCCACCACATAGGCGCTGTGAAAGTCACTTTGCCTTTGTACATGGTGAATAACCAGTTAAACAATTTCACACCGGTTGGTATGGAAATAACCATGGTTGCAATACCAAAGAATGCATTTACGCTTGCGCCCGCACCCATAGTAAAGAAGTGATGCAACCATACTAGGCACGACAGCAACATAATAGATGCTGTAGCCCATACTAAAGAGGTGTAACCAAATAAGCGCTTACGCGAGAAGGTTGCCACGATTTCAGAGAACACACCAAAGGCCGGTAAAATTAAAATATACACTTCAGGATGACCCCAAGCCCATATTAAGTTTACGTACATCATTTGGTTGCCGCCCATGTCATTAGTAAAGAAGTGCGTACCAATGTAACGATCTAATGTAAGTAGCGACAAAGTCACTGTTAAAATTGGGAATACCAAAATAATTAATACGTTTGCACATAGAGATGTCCATGTGAAAACTGGCATTTTCAGTAAAGTCATACCAGGCGCACGCATGCGCATGATAGTCACAAAGAAGTTAATACCACTAATTAAAGTACCAATACCCGAAATCTGTAAAGCCCATAGCCAGTAATCAACACCAACCCACGGGCTGTATTCAATCCCTGATAGCGGCGGATAAGCTAACCAACCTGTTGCAGCAAACTCACCAACAAACAATGAAACGTTTACTAGCATTGCGCCAACAACAAACAGCCAGAAACCTAAAGAATTTAAGAACGGGAATGCAACGTCACGCGCACCAATTTGCAGAGGCACAACCACGTTCATTAAACCTACAATCAATGGCATTGCTACGAAGAAAATCATAATCACGCCGTGCGCGGTAAAGATTTGATCGTAATGTTCCGGCGGCAAATAACCTTTACCCTCGGTATCGGACAAGGCAATGGCCTGATGAGATCGCATGAGCAGCGCATCTGAGAAACCACGTATCAACATGATTAACGAGGCGATGATGTACATAATACCAATCTTTTTATGATCAACCGAAGTCAACCATTCTGACCATAAGTACTTCAACTTACCGTAATAAATAACCGCGCCAATTACAGCCATAGCAACCATTGTTGCTACTAAGAAAGTCGTAACAATAATCGGATCCGTAAATGGAACCGAATCAAAGGTTAACTTACCAAAGATAGGATGAGGGTCGGTAACAATAGTATGCTTACTTATCATTTTGCTTACCTGTGTAGTGCTCTACAATTTCATTGAACATTAATGGATTCACTTTTGAGTAATACTCAATTGGGTGACTTTTTGTTTTGTGCTGCAGCTCTTTATACTGAGCCTTATCTAAGGCCGCGCCAGACTGTTTCACTTTTGACTTCCAAGCAGCAAAATCTTCATTGCTAACAGCGTGTGTTTTAAACTTCATGCCTGAGAAACCAAAACCACTGTAGTTAGCTGAATAGCCTTTATAAACACCTACTTCATCAGCAATGCTATACATACGGTTTTCCATACCTGCCATGGCATAAACCTGACCACCTAATTGCGGAATAAAGAAAGAGTTCATCACAGTGTCTGATGTAATAATAAATTCTACTGGCGTATTTACCGGAATAGCTAATTCGTTAACCACCGCTATTTCATCTTCTGGGTAAATAAACAACCACTTCCAATCCATAGCCACTACGTGAATACGCATAGTTGGGTTTTCAGAAACGATTGGCTTGCGTGGGTCAAGCGAATGTGAAGTCTTATAAGTAATCACACCTAAAATGATGATGATAATTAGCGGCACTACCCAAACCCAAAACTCAACTTTGTTTGAGTGTTCCCAGTCAGGTGTGTATTCGCTGTCTTTTGACTCGTGGTATTTAACCGAGAACCAAACGGTCATAACCATTACAGGAATAACCACAATCAACATAATTAAAAATGAAAAGATGATTAACCACTTAATCTCTTTCCCCACCCAACCCTTAGGGTCAAGCAAGACATATTCACTACCGCAGCCAGTTAGCAACATGGCTAAACTCGTCAGCAGAACGATTTTCATCAAAGATGATAGATATTTACTAAGCACGTATTTGATACCCAAAAGTATTTTTAGAAACTGTTTCATTTGTAATTACTGAATTTTCAGTAATTTCTGAAATTATAATTTAAAAGCCAATGCTTTACAAGTAAAGCTATTAAATATTAGTCCATATATTAAGATAAACAAGCAATCGAACGACCGCCTATCTGAAATAGAAACCTTTCATCATTTAGGCAAGAAAATGACCCTTACCCAGTCCAAATGCGCAGTCCAAATACCCAATAATTCCGAATAAAATTACTTGAGCAAGGCTTCACTTATCGCTTTTGCCAAATACTCTAGCGAAAGTGCTCCGCCATAAGCATTTACGGCCTTAATTTGAGCCACACAAGAGGTCTCTTTTAATGCCTGCTTAGCAGCCGTATCATATGCCTGAACATCATCCGTAAAAACCAGCACACAACCCAAAGGTTTCGAGATGTCGGCAAAATTTAGCTTTTTAACGCCAAATTTTGTCAATTTAGGCGACGTTTGCGACAACAAACCTAAAGCCTCAGCCGCATATACAGGCATAGAGTTATTCACAAACAACCAATTTGAGCGCCCTTGCGGCACAAACATGGTCACTTTAGGTAATTTGTCTGCAAAATGAGCCTTCAATGCCTGTTTGTAGCCAGCAATATTCTTATCGCTTAAGGCCAAACGCTGCTCGGCCTCTGCCGTTTTACCCAATAAGCGTGCAAGCAGCCTATAACGCTCTCGCGCCTTCTCGGCATTATTCCAGCGGTGTCCAAAATTTTTAAAATAAACAACGGTGCCTAAATTTTCTAGCTGATGCAGCAAAGGCCTTTGCGAGTAGCCAACTAAGATAATGTCGGGCTTTAAAGCTTTAATTTTATTTAAATCAGGTGCTGCTCGTGAACCTATATCCACACTTGCAAAGCCTTCGGGCAAGGCCTTCCCACCTTGTTTAACATAGCCTTCGATATCTGCAATACCTACTGGCTCAATACCTAACTCCAAAACTTGCTCGGTTAAAGCCCAGTTAATAAGCACCACCCTTTTGGGCGCGCTATCGAAACTTAGCTTACCTCGGGAATCTGTTATTTCAATTGAGTTTAAGTGTTCATGATCTGCAGCAAACACATTTCCAGAACATAATCCCAGAATATACATACAAGCTACTATATAAAGGTATACAGCTCGCACTAGCCCTGCTCGCCCTTATC
>CAYZLE010000044.1:0-8817 GCA_964479305.1 uncultured Gammaproteobacteria bacterium
TTCACATAACTGGGTTGTTTGTCGGCCTCATCTTGCGTTAAGCCACCAGCTGCAACTGGGCTACTTACATAAAATCTAGATAAGGCTATTTTTTCAATTGAGTGATGCGCGGAGATACGTTCAGCCGCTAAACAAACTTGTCTCTCAGGGTCACTTAAATTGCTGCCTATACCTATATAAGCTGTTTCTAATTTAGACTTCATAGGACTATAGTACCAGCTAAGACGGCTCGATAAATAATGGTAAAGTTTCTTCACAATATACCTTATTCTCTAAGCTTAAGTTCCAGACCTAGGCTTAGATCTAGGCTTACGCTTGCGCTTACTAGGCCTTTTATTATTTGCTGCCTTATTTACCATATCCAATTGTTTAGCATCATCAGACTCTTGAATTTCTGTCCAAAATTCAAAGCACTTCTGGCTAGCTTGACCGACTTCTGCACGTAAGCCTAAAAAGTCATAAGCCATTCTAAAACGCTTTTTCTCTAGCAGTCTTAAAGCCTTAGCACCCACATTAAACTCTAAGCTTGATTGTAAAGCATAGGTTTCAGACATCGGTATCGTAAATCGTTTAGGAATGGCTGTAATCGCCAATTGCTTCACAATTACACCTTGTGCTGCAGCATGAATCTTCATAGGCGGAGGCAGCATGCCATTGCTATTTAAGCGTAATTTCTTATATACAGGCCACCACAGAAACACAGCGTAAATATAAGCCGGTGTAATAGGCTTATTAATTTTAACGCGATTATCTGTACTCTCTAAAGCTTTATAAATAAAGTCTACGAAAGCATCATCCTCTTCCATACATTCAAGAGTTTGCGGATATAACTGGCTAAATAAATTATATTTATTCAACAATTCAAATACTTTACGAGAGTAGCCCTCACTAAATAATTTTACCGACTCATCAAACAGGCGCGCCGAAGGAATTTCTACTAACAAATATGCCAAATCAGGTATTGGCCTTGCGCACTGCTTATCAATTTTAAAATCTAATTTAGCTGCGAAACGTATAGCCCTAAGCATACGAACAGGGTCTTCACGATAACGCACTTCAGGGTCGCCAATCAGAGCCAGTTTGTTATTTTTAAGGTCTTCTAAACCATTGGTGAAATCAAGTATAGAACGGTCGGCATAATCGTAATAAAGGGCATTAACAGTAAAGTCACGTCTTAAGGCATCTTCTTCAATCGTGCCATAAATATTGTCTGTAATTAGGCGCCCAGAACCACTTTCGGTCGATGAATCTTTAGGTGAAGCGCGAAATGTAGCCACTTCTAAAACAAGGCGACCAAACCTCACATGTACAATTTTAAAACGTCGGCCAATAATTCTGGCATTTCGTTTAAAAAGTTCAGCTACTTCTTCGGGTGTAGCATCAGTTGTAACATCAAAATCTTTGGGTTTTTTACCAAGCAACAAGTCTCGAACACAACCACCCACTAACAATGCTCTAAAGCCATTGTCGTGTAATTTTTTCAATACTTCATGGGCACCATCAGGAATATCATGCTTTGATATTGGGTGCTTTTTAGACGACACTTTTTGTGGCTTTAGTTGCGACTTTGGCAAAATATAGTTACTTAGTTTTTTTAAAATCAATGAGCTGTCTACGCGACTTTTTATCCGGTCGCTTATCCGTTTTAGGTGTATATAATGATTGAGCTTTTAGTTGAAAAGAAACTGTTTCACGTTCATCAATACTCTCTTCACTTTCTTCATAAAGCTCCGCCGCTAATTTTGCAGACACTCGCTTATCAACAAGTTTTTTTACTAGTACATGGTAAGAAAATGGTCCTTTTCTTATAGTAATCTCATCATCTATATTCAGAAGTTTACTCGGCTTAACTCTTTGCCCATTAAGGTGAGCTTTGCCACCATTAATAGCTTCTTGCGCCAATTGACGCGTTTTAAAAAAACGAGAAGCCCATAACCATTTATCTATTCTTACTGAATCCACAACCAGCTCTCCAATCACAGTATAATAAGTGATTACGACAAACAAAGATACTTAATTACTATGCTGTGTTTTATTTATAAAAGCCTTAAAAAATACGATACCTATCTTTACATTACAAGCAAAGACCAATTTGATGCTGTGCCTGAAGCACTCATGAAAATGATAGGCCAATATGAGTTCGTTATGGAGCTTGATCTAAGCAAACGAGATAAGCTTGGAAGAGAAGATATTAATAGCGTGAAAGAAAACCTCGAGAAACAAGGCTACCACTTACAAATGGCCGAAGAAACAAACGTAGAAATCACAAAATTTAATTAAAAAAAAGCGCATTTAAAAATGCGCTTTTTTTCGCTTAAAATCAAACCAGCTTATTTTGCTTCGTGGAATTTACCGAAGTCTGCCCAGTAATCATCAATAGATGCTTGAACAACTTCAAGAGCACGATCGCGACCGTAAACAGTATCAACATTAATATCTAAGTCTTTACCTGGCTTCATTTTGTAAGTATTAAAGTAATGCTGCAAACGCTCAATAGCAATTGGAGACATTTCAGAAATATCATTTACATGACCCCAAATGTGATCATCTTCAAGGATAGCGATAATTTTATCATCTGCTTCACCTTCGTCGATCATTTGAATACCGCCAATGATGTGTGCTTTTAATAAAATAGGTGCACGTTCAATTTGACGCTCAGTATAAATACAAATATCTAATGGATCACCATCAGCAACATCAACTTTGTCACAAAGCTTAGCAACACGGTCACCACAATAAGTTTGTGGAATGAAACCGTATAAAGCAGGTGGACGAGATGTTGTACGCTGAGGTCTATCAACACACAGGTAACCCGTTTCTTTATCAATTTCGTACTTAACAACATCGTTAGGTGTCATTTCGATAAAGCAGTTAACAACATGCTTCTCGTCAGCTTTATCTGAACGAGGTTTTAGACCGTGCCACGGATGTGGGCGTGAATGGTGAAATTCGCCATTAAAAGACATATTTAGCTCCAGAATTACTATATAAAAAAATTTACGCGATTATAGCCACATTAAGGTAGTTCGTAATACCTAATCGGCATAAGTTCTTATGAAATGATTATATTAAAGGTGCGGACAGATAAGCCCACACCCAAATATAAATAAAATTACTCAGCTGATGTACTTAGCAGAGGGTTATACACAATATTTGACGCTGCTTCAAAGCTCTCACGTACTGTTAATGTATCGTTACGGCCATATGCTGAAAGAAGCTCAGCTTCTATTTCATCTTTCTCTTCGGGAGTTAAAGATGCAGCAATGCCATCGTCGATCGAAAGTACTTTTACTAAAGCTTTGTCACCAGAGTCAAGATCAACAACAGCAGTTTTATTAAGCTCACCTATCAAAAATGACTCAGCCAATAAGTCAGAGTCTATAGTCTGCTCGTTATTGCCTCGGCCAGCTGATTCAGCTGTTTTAAATTCAGAGCCGTAACTAGTCGCTAGCGCATTTAAGCTTTCAGAACTTGCGGCAATAAGGTCAGCATCAGCTTGCATCAGTTTCTGAGCTGCGTCGCTTACTAAGATAGCCTCAACTTCATTACTGGCTTCAGCTAGCGTTTTAATACGGCTTGGTTGATAGTCTGCTAAGCGAACAACAGTTGCATGCGACGGCGCCACTTCAATCACAGATGAGTTGTTACCCTCTTCAACAATGTCATTACTAAAAGCAATATTTTGAATTGCTGGATTAGCAGCAAAGCCAGAGGCTTTATTAGCAGCGAACAAAGGCGTTGTTTTGATAGTAAGTCCTAATTCTTCTGCAGCCGCATCTAAATTATCAGATTGCTCAAAAGTTAAGTTGCCCAGTAAATCAGCTTTTTCATAAAAAACTTTCTCAGCTTCTTGCTCTAGGTAGGCTTTTCTAATTTTGCCTTTTACTGCAGCAAAAGTAGGTTTTTGAGCGGCATCAATTTTATCAAGTTTAATAATATGGAAACCAAATTGCGACTTAACCACATCACTTACTGAACCAGCTGCCATTGAGAATAGCGCATCTTCAAATGGTTTAACCATCATACCTTTTGCAACATCACCTAACTTACCACCAGAAGGCGCTGAACCCGCATCATCAGATAATTCTTTAGCTAAATCAGCAAAGCTTTCTGTTTCAGCACGTACTTTAATGCTCTCAATTTTAGCTTGTTTTTCTGCAACAATTTCTGGCGTGTCTGTTTCTTCAACACTTACTAAAATATGACTTGCCGCTCTAGTCTCTGGCTTATCAGCAATACCAGGGATTTCATCATTGTCATACAAGCCTTGTAGTGTTGCATCATCAACGGCTATATCTTTTTCAAGGTCTGACGCTTTTAATTCAATATATTGTAATGACACTTGACGGTCTGTCAGTAGATTTTCTTTGTTGTCTTCATAGTAAGCTTGAATATCTTCATCACTAACACTCGCTTTCTTAGCATACTCATCAGCACTTAAAGTAAAGTATTCAAAATCACGTTTTTGATTTCGTAAACGAACATATTCATTAACATCTTGATCAGTAACTAAAGCACTTGTTGATATACCTACTTGAATTTGTCCAAGAGCAATATTTTTAGCAACGCTTTCTTCGTACTGTTCTTTTGAATAACCTTGGCTAGCCAGTACATTTGTGTAGGCTTCAGTAGAAAACTCACCATCAACTTGAAATTCAGGTGTAGAAGCAATATTTCTATAGACTTCATCTGCACTACTGCCGTACTTATTTTTAGCGGCATACTGCTCAAGCAGTTCGCGGTTTACAAACTGTCTAACAGTTTGCTGGCGAATAAGATCATTGTCATCAAAAGCTGGAGGAATTTGGCCACCAAAACGCTGAGCTAAACGCTGACGATTTGTTTGCATTGCATTTTCAAACTGTCGTGTTGAGATTTCAGACTTATTGATTGTAATGGCGGCGGGCTCGCTGCCAATACCGATGTATTCCGTAATGCCAAATAATGCCAGTGGCAAAATAATAATGGCACAAATTACATAAACTACAACACCTTGTACGCGGTCACGAATTGCTAATAACATAAGTCTCTACTTACTTAAAAATAAAAGCATAGTTTACAACAGCTAATAGAAGCTTGTCATTGAGTATGTGTAATTAAATGGTATTAGTAGCTAATAAATAAGCAAAGAAGCTTATTAAGATTTAAAACATGAGGATAATGGCGGACTGGACGAGACTCGAACTCGCGACCCCCGGCGTGACAGGCCGGTATTCTAACCAACTGAACTACCAGTCCGCAAAGTTTGTTAAGTGGTGGGTGCTGAGGGATTCGAACCCCCGACCCTCGCCTTGTAAGGGCGATGCTCTACCAGCTGAGCTAAGCACCCACTTAACGTAAACTTATTCTCCCTTGCGGGAGGCGCGCTAGTTTAAAGCATCCTTTAGAGCTTTACCAGCTTTAAATGCAGGAACTTTTGCAGCTGCAATTTGGATAGCTTCACCCGTTTTAGGGTTACGGCCAACACGTGCATCACGGTCACGAACTAAGAAAGAACCGAAGCCAACTAAAGTCACGCTATCGCCAGACTTAAGTGTATTTGTGATGCTTGAAACAACAGCGTCTACAGCTTTAGCTGCGTCTGCTTTACTAAGGTCAGCTGCTGCTGCAACTGATTCAACAAATTCATTTTTATTCATAACTTTCCCCAAGTTTAATATTAGTATAAGTAACTATGTTATCAGCTAATGAGCCAACACGTTATTATCTTTCTTACCCTCTTTTACATCTACCTTAACGTCGTTCCCTTGTACAGGTAAGGGCGCGCATGATAAAGCAATCTCTAGTACTTCGTCAATCCATTTAACCGGTTTAATTGTTAAATTTTCAAGAATATTATCAGGAATATCGACCAGATCCTTTTTATTCTCGTGCGGAATGACAACCGTTTTAATTCCACCACGTAATGCGGCTAATAATTTTTCTTTCAAACCACCAATTGGCAGCACCTCTCCACGCAGGGTAATTTCCCCTGTCATCGCAACATCTGCCTTAACCGAAATACCTGTTAAGGCTGACACGATAGCTGTGCACATTCCAATACCAGCGCTTGGGCCATCTTTTGGCGTAGCACCTTCTGGTACGTGAACGTGAATATCTTGCTTTTCATAAAAGTCATTGGCTATGCCTAAAGAGTCGGCACGGCTTCTAACAACCGTTTTCGCAGCCTGTATAGACTCTTTCATAACATCACCCAGTTTACCTGTGTGAGTTAATCCGCCTTTGCCGTTGACCACTGCTGCTTCAATCGTCAGCAGCTCACCGCCTACTTGAGTCCAAGCTAGGCCAGTCACCTGCCCTACTTGGTCTTGCTCTTCAGCTTTACCGTAGTTGTAACGTTTAACACCCAAGTATTCATCTATATTTTCAGGTGTAACTTCAATAACTTTATCTTTGTCTTTACTTAATAAAACTTCTTTAACCACTTTGCGGCACAACTTAGAAAGCTCTCGCTCTAAGCTTCGAACACCCGCTTCTCTAGTGTAATAACGAACAATATCAAGCAAGGTATCGTTGCTAACTTTTAGTTCGCCTTTTTTAATACCGTTGTTCTTAATTTGCTTAGGTAGTAAATAACGAATAGCAATATTCAGCTTTTCATCTTCTGTATAGCCAGAAAGGTGAATAACTTCCATACGATCTAATAAAGGACCTGGAATGTTTAAGCTGTTGGCCGTTGCAACAAACATAATGTCTGACAAATCAAAATCAACTTCAAGATAGTGATCGTTAAAAGCATTATTTTGTTCTGGATCAAGCACTTCTAAAAGTGCTGATGACGGATCGCCACGAGAGTCCATCGCCATTTTGTCGATTTCATCTAATAAAAATAGTGGGTTACGAGTACCTACACGAGATAGGTTCTGCATAATTTTACCCGGCATAGAGCCGATATAAGTTCTACGATGACCACGAATCTCAGCTTCGTCACGAACGCCACCTAGAGCCATACGTGTAAATTTACGGTTAGTCGCTCGCGCAATAGACTTACCTAAAGAGGTTTTACCCACACCAGGCGGACCGACTAAGCATAAGATTGGGCCTTTAAGTTTTCTAACACGTTGTGTAACGGCTAAATACTCAAGAATACGTTCTTTAACTTTTTCTAAACCAAAATGATCGTCTTCTAAAACTTTTTCAGCAGCTGCTAAATTGTTACGAATTTTAGAACGTTTTTTCCATGGCAAGCCTAATAGCGTTTCCATGTAGTTTCTAACAACCGTTGCCTCAGCCGACATTGGCGACATCATTTTTAATTTGTTTAATTCAGACTCGGCTTTTTCAACCGCTTCTTTGTGCATGCCCGATTCTTCAACCTTTTTAAGCATGCCTTCAATTTCATTAGGCTCTTCACCCATGTCGCCTAGTTCTTTCTGAATGGCTTTCATTTGCTCGTTAAGATAGTACTCACGCTGACTCTTTTCCATTTGCTGCTTAACACGGCCACGAATACGCTTTTCTATGCCTAGCAGGTCAAGCTCGCCCTCAATTAGCGCTATCAAGAACTCTAAGCGTTCTTGGCTAGACACCATTTCAAGTAGGTTTTGCTTTTCTTCAAGCTTTAGTGACATTTGAGCGGCAATTGAATCGGCCAATCTAGAAGACTCGTCGATACCTGATAATGAAGTCAAAATTTCAGCAGGGATTTTTTTGTTTAATTTCACATACTGTTCAAACAAATTCATTATTGTTTTACTCAGTACGCTTACTTCTTTGTCATTTTCGTCAAATTCAGATACACAGTCATAAATGTCTGCCGACATTAAGCCATCGTTGTTTTCAACTTCACCTATTTTTACGCGCTTATTACCTTCAACCAAAACTTTAATCGTGCCATCTGGCAGTTTAAGTAGCTGAAGAATTGTCGCTAAGGTGCCGACTTTGTAGAGATCAGATTGATCAGGGGAATCAATTTCTGCGCTAGTTTGCGCTACGAGCAGAATTTGTTTGTTGTCGTTCATTGCACATTCGAGTGCTTCTATCGACTTTTCTCGACCTACAAACAATGGAATAACCATGTGAGGGTAAACAACTACGTCGCGCAAGGGCAATAATGGAATCATGACAACCTATTTTTATATTATTTATTGAAAGATATAAATGTTTATTGGTCTGTCGCTGTTTTTTGCATTTCTGGTGCTGTCTCATAAACCAAAATTGGCTTAGACTCACCTTCAATAACACTAGCGTCAATCACAATTTTAGCAACATCACTATCAGACGGTAATTCATACATAGTGTCTAACAGTACATTTTCAAGTATTGTACGTAAACCACGAGCACCTGTTTTACGCTCCATTGCCTTCTGAGCAATTTTTTCATAAGCATCTTGGCGGAACTCAATCTCAACATCTTCCATTGAGAATAAGTGCTCAAATTGCTTAACAATCGCATTTTTTGGCTTCGTTAAAATTTCAATCAAAGCATCTTGATCTAATTCTTCTAATGTCGCTACCATTGGTAAACGACCAACAAATTCTGGAATTAAGCCATATTTAACTAAGTCGTCTGGCTCAACATCTTTCAGAATATCACCTACTGGACCTTTTTCTTCTTTTGCTCGCACGGTTGCGCCAAAACCAATGCCGCCTTTTTCTGAACGGTCACGAATAAGCTTATCTAAGCCCGCAAAAGCACCGCCACAGATAAATAATATATTTGAAGTATCAACCTGTAAAAACTCTTGTTGTGGGTGCTTACGACCACCTTGAGGCGGCACTGAAGCAACTGTACCTTCAATTAATTTCAATAAGGCTTGTTGAACGCCCTCACCTGAAACATCACGAGTAATTGATGGGTTGTCAGACTTACGTGAAA